>NZ_JAYSFE010000059.1:11698-28517 GCF_041913585.1 Allostella sp. | reverse complement strand
GTGCAGGGCGCCCGCAACCCGCTCGCGACCGCCGCCAGGCCGCCGGTCCGGCCGGCGGCAAGCCCGACCGCTGCCGCCTCGGCGACGGCGGGGTGGTCCGCCAGCGCCGCCTCGATGTCGGCGGGGTAGACCTTGACGCCGCCGACATTGATGACGTCGTCCGCCCGGCCGCGGAGATGGAGGTAGCCGTCGGCGTCGATCCGTCCGACGTCGCCCGGATAGTACCAGCCGCCGGCGAAGCGGCTCGCCTGCCCGGGCAGGGCATCGACATAGGATTGCGGGAAGTCGGGGCTGCGGAAGCGCAGTTCGCCCGTCTCGCCCGGCGGCAGCGGCCGGCCATCGCCGTCGACCACCTCGGCCTCGACCCCCGGCAGCAGCCGGCCGACCGAGCCCGGCCGCGCCTCGTGGTCATCGCCCTGGGCCAGGGTCAGCGTGCCGACCTCGTTGCTGCCGTAGCCGACCAGGAGGTTGGGCGAGACGCGCGCCCGCACGCGGCGGCGGTCCTCGGCCGACAGGGCGGCGGTGCTGGCGAGGATGCGCATCGTCCCCAGGATCGGTGACGGCGCGTCCGAGGCGGCGAGTTCGCGCAGATGGGCCGGGGTCATCACCGTCCAGGTGGCGCCATGGCGGCGGGCGGCGGCCGCGAGGTCGCCGGCCCGGCGCAGCGGCGGCGGCAGGATGACGGCGCCGCCGCTCTCCAACGCCCGCAGCGCGGCGTTGCGGCCGAAGGCGAAGGCGATCCGCACCAGCGCCAGGTAGCGGTCGCCGGGCCCGCGCGGGAAGGCCGCCACCATCCCGTGGGCGCGCCGGACATGCAGCCGGTGCGTCATCGGCGACAGCTTGGGGAAGCCGCCGGCGGTGCCGGAGGAGCGGGCGACGAAGGCGACGGTGTCCGGCCCGGGCGGCGGCGGCAGGGGCGGGGCGTCCGGCGGCGCGATGCCGGCGCGGTCGGGCGTGGCGAGATCGGGCGCGCCGAGGTCGATGGCCGTCACCCCCGGCGGCACCGGGTCGCCGGCATCGCCGAGGTGGAACCGGGCGCCGGCGCGCCGCATCAGTTCGGCATTGAGCGCGTCCGGCTCCTCGGGATCGAGGCAGAGCGCGGCCGCCCCCAGCCGCAGCAGCGCGAAGAGGGCGGCGAGGTCGGCCGGCCGGTCGCGCAGCCGGATCGCGGCTACGGCGCCGGCGGCGACGCCCCGGCCGTGGAAGCCGGCCGCCGCGATCTGCACCCGGCGGTGGAAATCGGCCCAGGCCACGGTCCCGTCGGGCGTGACGATCGCCGGCGCCTGCGGCCGGGCCGCCGCGAGGGCGTCCAACCCGCAGCCGATCCACCCCTCCGCGCCATCGTCCGTGGCGGTCATCCGGGGGCTCCCCCTTCCCGGTGAAGCCGCGCCGCCAGCGTCGCGGCCAGGGCGCGGCGGTCGATCTTGCCGATGGGCGTGCGCGGCAGGGCATCCATCACCACCACCCGGCCCGGCGCCGGGCCGGCCCCGACGGCGGCGCAGTGCCTCAGCAGCCGGCCCGGGGCGCAGGGTTCGCGCAGCACCACCGCCGCCACCGCGACCGACCCGCGCCGCGGGTCGTCGAGGCCGACCACCGCCGCCTCGACGACGGCCGGGTGCCGTTCGAGCGCGGCCTCGGCGTCGCCCGGATGGAGCTTGCGGCCGCCGACATTGATGACATCGTCGATGCGGCCGCGGAGGAAGACGTAGCCGTCCTCGTCGACGAGGCCGAGGTCGCCCGGATGGAACCAGCCGCCGGCGAAGCGGCTGGTCGCACCGACGGCGGCATCGAGATAGTCCGGCGCGAAGGCCGGATGGCGGAAGCGCAGTTCGCCGACCCGGCCGGGCGGGCAGGGCGTGCCGTCCGCCGCGGCCGCCTCCGCCGCGATGCCGGCGAGCGGCCGGCCGACCGTGCCGGGCTTCCGGTCGAGGTCGTCCGGAACCGCCATCGCCACGGTCCCGACCTCGTTGCTGCCGTAGCCGACGTAGATCTCCCGCGACACGCGCGCGCGGATCGTCCGCAGCTCCGCGTCCGAGAGGGCGGCGGTGCTGCAATGGATGCGGACGCCGGGCAGGATCGGCCCCGGCGCCCCGCTCCGCGCGAGGTCGCGCAGGTGGAGCGGCGTCACCGAGGTCGCCGTCACCCGGGCGGCGCGGGCGAGGTCCATCAGGCCGGCGACGCTCTGCAGCCCCGCCGGCAGCACCACCGCCGCGCCGGCCTCGAGATGGCGGAGCGCCGAATAGCGTCCATAGGCGAAGGCGATCGAGACGAGGGCGAGGTAGCGGTCGTCGACGCCGACCGGCAGGCGCCGGCCGAGGCTGCCACGGCGCCACGCGAGCAGGCCGTGGCTCTGGCAGGCCAGCTTGGGCACGCCCTGCGTGGTGCCGGAGGAGCGGTTGACGAAGGCCACCCGGTCCGGTCCCGGGGGCGGCGGCAGCAGGCCGCCGTCGCCGGGCGCGAAGTCGCCGAGGGCGACCGCGACCGTGCCCGGTGGCGCCGGGTCGCCCGGGTCGCCGACGAAGAAGGCGGCCCCGGCGCGCTCCGCCAGCGACCGGCCGAGCGCCGCCGGCTCGCCGGGGTCGAGCGTCAGCACCGGCGCTCCCAGGCGCAGCAGGGCGAACAGCGCCATCAGGTCCTGCGGCCGGTCGCGCAGCACGAGCGAGACGACGCGGCCGGGGCCGATGCCGCGGGCGTGGTAGGCGGCGGCCGCGCCGGCGATGCCGCAGTGGAAATCGCGCCAGCTCACCACCCGGTCCCCGGCAAGGATGGCGGCGGCGGCCGGCCGCGCCCGGGCGAAGCCCTCGATGTCGCAGCCGACCCAGCCCATCCGCGTGCGGCCCGGCCCGCCTACATGGCGGCGCCGCCGCCCGCGCCGGGCGGTCCCGACGGGTCGTCCGCGGGCGCCGGCGCCGCCGCGACGATCTCGGGCACGACGATGTCGTGCGCCGCCGGGTCGGCCGGCACGAAGAAGGCGCGGTCGTGCTCGTAGCGGAAGGGGAAGGGTCGGCAGGCGTCGAAGCCGACCTTGCTGCCGAGATAGTCGGGGAAGCCGGGATTGAGCCCGTGGCCGAACACCCGGTCGACGACGAGGATGCCGGTGGCCGGGTCCATCCGCGTCGCCATCGCCCATTCGACGTCGCCGGCGTTGCGGATGTCGACGTCGTCGTCGACCACCGTCACCATCTTCAGGGGCGGGAAGGCGGCGAAGGCCGCCATGATCGCCTGCTTGCCCCAGCCGGCGCGCTTCTGCCGCAGCGCCACCACCGCGTGGTAGAAGCCGCAGCCGCCATGGGTGAAATAGACGTCCTGGACCCCCGGCACCTGGCGCTGGAGGAGTGCCAGCACGTTCGCCTCGCCGAGCAGGCCGACCGAGTTCCACACCTCCTTGCCCGAGAGGATGGTCTGGAAGACGGGTTCGCGGCGGCGGTGGACGCGCCGGACATGGACGACCGGCCGCGGCGCGCGCTTCGCGTAGTAGCCGGTCACCTCGGCGAACGGTCCCTCGTCGGCGAGTTCGCCCGGGATCATCTCGCATTCGAGCGCGATCATCGCGTGCGCCACCATCTCGACCGGCGACAGGGTGCCGGCGACGAGTTCCAGCGGTGCCCCATGGAACTCGCTGGCGATGCCGAGCTCGTCGGTGTCGGCCGGGGCCGCCTCGGCCGGGGTCGCGGCGGCGAAGTGCAGGCCGGGGCCGACGCCGCAATTGAGGGTGAAGAAGAGCGACTCCCCGCGCGCCCGCGCCTTCTCCAGGTAGAGCTCGAGATGGCGGCCGGAATCGATGTTGATCGTCATCGTGTCGGGCCCGGTGACGAGGAAACGCTGGATCGAGGCGTTGCGCACGCCCGTCTCGGGATCGCGGGCGATGACGACGGCGGCGTCGAAATAGGCCCCGCCGTCCTTCTCGGCATGGGTCGGGATCGGCAGCGTCGCGAGGTCGACGGTGGCTTCCGTCACCTCCAGGACCGGCCCGGTCGGCACCACCACCGGGTCGACCGGGCGCTGCTGCCAGCGGCGGATGCAGTTCGAGACGTGCTGCGGCAGCGACCGTTCCGGCCGGCCGAGCAGGTCCGCCAGGAGCTCGCGCGACCAGTAGAGCCCGGTCAGCACCGGCCAGCGATGGCCCTTCACCCGCTCGAACAGCACCGCCCGGGGGCCGCCCTCGAAGCGTGCGGCCAGCCCCGCCAGCTCGTGCACCGGGTCGACCTCGGAGCGGACGCGGACGAGCCGGCCCCGCCGGTCGAGCGCAGCGACGATCTCCCCCAGGTCGTGCAGCCCGTTTGCCGCCATCGGCCGATCCTCCCTCGTCCTAGCCCGGAAAGACGCGGCCGGCGCGGAAGCGGGCGCGCTCGCCGAGCGCCTCCTCGATCCGCAGCGCCTCGTTCCACTTCGCCATGCGCTCGGAGCGGGCGAAGGAGCCGACCTTGAGCTGGTCGGCCTGCCAGCCGACCGCGAGATGGACCACCGTTACGTCCTCGGTCTCGCCCGAGCGGGCCGAGACGATGGTGCGCATCCCCGCGGCGCGGGCGGCGTCGAGTGCCGCCTTGGTCTCGGTCAGCGTCCCGGCCTGGTTCGGCTTGATGAGGGCGGCGGAGCAGGCACGGGCGCCGGCGGCGGCCTCGATGCGGGCGGCGTTGGTGACCAGGAAGTCGTCGCCGACCACCAGCGCGCGGTCGCCGATCGCGGCGGTGACGGCGGCCATGCCGTCCGGATCGTCCTCGGCCATCGGGTCCTCGACCGAGACGATCGGGTGGCGGCCGACCCATTCGGCGACGCGGGCCGCCCACTCGCCGCGGTCGTAGCTGCGCTCGTCGAGGCGCAGGCGATAGGTGCCGCCGCGGCCGAACTGGGTGGCGGCGACGTCGAGCGCGATCGCCACCTCCTCGCCGGGGCGGAAGCCGGCGCGCTCGATGGCGCGGGTCAGGGTCGCCATCGCCTCCTCGTTGTCGGCAAAGACCGGCCACCAGCCGCCCTCGTCGGCGACGCCCTGGCGGCGGCCGTCGGCGGCCATGATGGCGCCGGCCGCGCGGTAGACCTCGGCCGTCCAGTCGAGCGCCTGGGCGAAGGAGGTGGCGGCCGGGCAGACGACCATGAAGTCCTGCAGGTCGACCCGGGCGTCGGCATGGGCGCCGCCGCCGAAGATCTGGATCTCCGGCACCGGCATGACGATCGGGCCGTCGGCGGCCGATCCGGCGAGCCAGCGCCACAGCGGCGCGCCGTGGGCGGCGGCGGCGGCCTGGGCGACCGCCATCGAGACGGCGATGGTGGCGTTGCCGCCGAGCCGGCTCTTGTTGGCGGTGCCGTCGAGCTGGATGATCCGGCGGTCGACGGCGGCCTGGTCGGAGGCGTCCATGCCGGCCAGGGCCGGCGCGATCGCGGTGCGGATGGCGCCCAGCGCGTTCTGCACGTCGAGGCCGCCGAAGGCCGTCCCGCCGTCGCGGCGGTCGACCGCCTCGCCCGACCCGGTCGAGGCACCGGCGGGCGCGATCGCCCGGCCGACGGCGCCGTTGCCGGTCGTGACCTCCGCCTCGACGGTGGGCCGGCCGCGCGAATCCCAGACGCGGCGGGCATGGATGCGGCGGATCGTCGTGTCGGTCATGGCTCCGGCTCGGCTATGGGGCGAGTTCGGCCCGCCAGGCGTCGCGGACGGCGGCGAGCCGGGGGACGGGGCAGGCGAGGAGGGCGCGGGCGACGCGGCGCACGCGGTCGCGGTCGGCCTCCCGGGTCAGGTATTCGACCGGCGACTTGCCGTCGACGCGGGCGAGGAAGAGGCCCGGCAGCAAGCTCGCCGCCCGCGCCTCGGCGGCGTCCCGCGGCTCCCAGGCGACGCCCTCGAGCCAGGCGGCGGCGAGCCGGTCGAAGGCCGCCAGCAGCAGGCCCGCCGCGTCCGGGTTCCACAGGCACTTCAGCAGCAGGTGGTTGAGGCAGAAGGCGACGTCGAAGACCGGGTCGCCGTACCAGGCGCATTCGGCGTCGAGGAAGACCGGCCCCGCCGGCCCGAGCAGGATGTTCTTGGGGCTGACGTCGCCATGGACGAGCGCCAGGCGGGTCGCCGCCGTCCGCCGCACCAGCCCTTCCAGCACCGGCGCCAGGTCGGGATGGGCGCGGGCGGTCGCCAGGAGATAGGGCTCGAGCCGGATGGCGTGGAAGACCTCGTCGGTGGCGAAGCGCCGCGCCACCGCCGGGTCGCCGGCGGTCGCGGCATGGATGCGCGCCAGCGTCCGGCCGACCCGGGCGGCGTCCTCGGGATCGACCCGGCCGTCGCGCAGTTCCGCCTTCCACAGCGGGTGGTGCGCGGCGTCGAGGAATTCCATGGCGAAGAGGCCGGCCTCGGGGTCGTGCGCCAGCACGCGCGGGGCCGAGCCGGGGACGATCGCCCGCGCCGTCTCGATCCACGCCGCCTCGCTGGCGTTGCGGCCGACGGGCGCGCGCCAGTCCTGCGCCACCTTGAGCTTCGCCAGCGCCCGCTTGACGCAGAAGGTGCGGCCGCCGGCCTCGACCTTCCAGATGTCGGAGGAGACCCCGCCCGTCAGCGGCGTCAGCCGCGGCTCGGACCCCGCCGGCACGAGGCCGAGGCGGCGGAGGATCGGCACGAGGTCGCCCGATGGGCCGGGGACGGAGGGAGCGCTGGGGTCGGTCACGTCGGGGCGTCGTGGGAGCGGGGCCCGAGCCTAGTCGACCGCGGCGGCCGGCGCGAGGACGCTTTTCGGCGGCGGCGGTTGGCCGTACTGTGGCAATCGATCGACCGAACATCCCGCCGACCATCGCCGCGCGGCCTGCCGGGAATCTCGCCATCAGCAGCATCGGCCTCATCGTCCGCGCCCTGCGGAACCCGAACTACGCCGTCTACGTGGCGGGCAACTCGGTCTCGCTCATCGGCACCTGGATGCAGCGCATCGGGGTCGGCTGGCTGACCTGGGAACTGACCCAGTCCCACGCCTGGCTCGGGCTCGTCGCCTTCGCCGACCTCTTCCCCTCGGTCTTCTTCGGCCCGATCGGCGGCGCCATCGCCGACCGCGTCGACCGGCTGCGCATCATCCGCACCTCGCAGGTGCTGGCCATGCTCCAGGCGGCGACCCTGTTCGTCCTGACCTGGACCGGCACCATCGACATCGCGCTCCTGTTCGCGCTCGTCCTCGTCAACGGCATCGTCATCGGCTTCAACCAGCCCTCGCGACTGGCGCTGATCTCCAGCCTGGTGCCGAAGCAGGACCTGGGGACGGCGGTCGCCATCAACTCGATCGTCTTCAACCTCGCCCGCTTCGTCGGGCCGGCGCTGGCGGGCGCCCTCATCGTCTCGGGCGGCACGGCGGCCGTGTTCGGGGCCAACGCCGTCACCTTCCTCGCCTTCCTGCTGGCGCTGACGCGCATCCGCCTGCCGAGGGCGGAGCGGGCGGAGCCGGCCGAGCATCGCCGCTCGGTGCTGGGCGACGTCGCCGACGGCATCCGCTACACCGCCCGCCATCCGGGCGTCGGCCCGCTGCTGCTGCTCCTGACCATCAACTCGCTGACGGTGCGCCCCTTTGTCGAACTGCTGCCGGGCTTCGCCGCCGACGTCTTCGATCGGGGCGCCGACGGGTTGGCGCTGATGACCTCGGCGATCGGCGGCGGCGCCATCGTCGCCGGCCTCTGGCTCGCCCGGCGCGAGGGGCTGCGCGGCCTCACCCACATCACGCTGGGCAGCACCATCCTGCTCTCGGTCTCGACGCTCGCCTTCATCGCCAGCGGCTGGTTCCCGCTCGCGCTGGCCTGCCTCGCCGTCTCCGGCATGGGGCTGGTGGCGAGCGGCGTCACCACCCAGACGCTGGTCCAGACGGCGGCCGACCCGCGCATGCGCGGCCGCGTCCTCAGCCTCTACGGCATCATCTTCCGCGGCGGGCCGGCGGCGGGCGCGCTCGCCATCGGCGTACTCTCGGACGCGATCGGCCTCGAGATCGCCATGGGCATCGGCGCCGTTGCCGGCATGATCGCCTGGCTCTGGGCCTGGCGCCGCCGCCGCGCCATGGCGGCGGCGCTGGAGCCGCCGCACGGTTGAATACGGGTCCTAGGCCGTGCGTGCGTCGCGCGGGACGTCGATCAGTTCGGACGGCAGGCGGAAATGCAGGTCCTCGACAGCCCCGGCGAGGCGGCGCAGGCGGGTCGGCCGCAGGCGCCCGAGGGCGGCGACGAGGCCCTGGACCAGGTGCTCGGGCGCGGAGGCGCCGGCGGTGATGCCGACCGCGCGGCAGCCGTCGAGCCAGGCGGGGTCGAGCCCGTCGGCATCGTCGATCAGGTGGGCCCGGCAGCCGGCCTCCGCCGCCAGTTCGCGCAGGCGGTTCGAGTTCGAACTGTTGGGCGAGCCCACCACCAGGACGAGGTCGACCTCGGCCGCCAGCATCCGCACCGCTTCCTGCCGGTTCTGGGTCGCGTAGCAGATGTCCTTGGTCCCCGGCCCGACGATGGCCGGGAAGCGCGCCTGGAGGGCGGCGATGATGTCGCGCGTGTCGTCGACGGCCAATGTCGTCTGGGTGACGAAGGCGAGCCGGCCGGGGTCCGCCGGCTGGAGCCGGGCGACGTCCGCGACGGTCTCGACCAGGTGGACCCGGCCCGGAATCTGGCCCATGGTCCCGACCACCTCCGGGTGGCCGGCATGGCCGATCAGGACGACCTCGCGGCCCTGGCGGACGTAGCGCTGGCCGCCGAGATGGACGCGGGTGACGAGCGGGCAGGTGGCGTCGACGACGTGCAGGTTCCGCCGCCCGGCCTCGTCGACCACCGCGCGGGCGACGCCGTGGGCGCTGAAGATGGTGACGGCGCCGGCCGGCACCTCGTCGAGCTCGGCGACGAAGACCGCCCCCTTGGCGCGCAGGTCCTGGACGACGTGGCGGTTGTGGACGATCTCGTGCCGGACAAAGACCGGGGCGCCGTACTTGGCCAGCGCGCGCTCGACGATCTCGATGGCGCGGTCGACGCCGGCGCAGAAGCCGCGCGGCTCGGCCAGGACGATCTCCAGCGGCGGTGCCGCCGCGGCGGTGGGGATGGCGGGTGTCATGCCCGCCATCCTATCACGGGCGCCGCCGCTACCGGCGTTCGATCGCCGCCAGCTGCTCGCCGGACGCCGGTGCCGCCGCGGTCGCCGCCGTCCGCTCGATGTCGCCCGAAAGCGCCGCCGCCCGCTCGGCCGCCCGGCGCAGTTCCTCCTGCCGCCGCTGGCGGGTCAGGGTGCGGATCTGGGCATAGAAGTCGAGCGAGTTGCGCTCGATCTCGTCGAGCGTGTCGATGACCTGCGCCCGCCGGTCGAGGATGTCGAGGCCGGTGCGGGTGTAGGTGATCCATTCCAGGTCGTTGGCGCTGGCCGCCCACATGAAGGGGTCCATCAGCGCGTCGGCGACCAGCCCGACGGTGTCGCGCGGGTTGGAGGGGCCGAGCAGCGGCAGCACCAGGTAGGGGCCTTCGCCGGTGCCCCAGATGTGCAGGGTCTTGCCGAAATCGTTGGGCCGGCGCGGCAGGCCCATGTCGGCGGACGGCTGCATGATCCCGGCCACGCCGACGGTGGTGTTGACCGCGAAGCGCGCCACCGCGTCGCCCGCCCCGCCGACATCCCCCTGGAGCAGGTGGTTGGCGGCGTAGACGGGCTCCTTCAGGTTGCCCAGGACGTTGCGGATGGCGTCGCGGCCCTCCTCGGGCACGACGCCGCGGTAGATCATCGCGGCCGGTTTGACCAGGAGCCCGTCGATGACGCGGTTGACGGCGAAGATCTCGCGGTTCAGCGGCTCGAGGGGATCGTTCTCCTCCTCCCACTGGGCGCGGTCGTCCGGATCCTGCGGCGGCGTGGCGCAGCCAAGAAGTCCGACGAGCACGGCGGAAGCGCAGATCAGGCTACGGCAGGAACGGTTCACGGGTCCTCGTCGGCAGGAAGATCCGAGCTATCCTCGGGCGATGGCGCGCGGGGCCGGACGTCGCGACGACCGAAAGCCCGAAGCCATACAAAGATTTAACACGATTCCCTGGAAGCGACGAGTCGCTTCGCCGGACAACGGCCGCCATAGTGGGTGCATTTCCGGGTCGGGAGCGGAGGGCGGCGATGGGCGATCTCAGGATTTGCGTGCTTCCCGGCGACGGCATCGGGGTCGAGGTCGCGGCCGCGGCCGGCGCGGTGCTGGAGAAGCTGCAGGGCCGCTTCGGCTTCCGCCTCGCCGCCGAGGAGCATCCGGGCGGCGCCGCCTACTGGCGCGAGACCGGCCGCGAGATGCCCCAGGGCGCCTGGGAGGCGGCGCGCTCGGCCGACGCCATCCTGTTCGGCGCCATGGGCCTGCCCGACGTGCGCTGGCCCGACGGCACCGAGATCGCCCCGCACCTCCGGATGCGGGTCGACTTCCAGCTCTTCGCCGGCGTCCGTCCGGTCCGCCGGTTGCCGAACACGCCGGCGGTGCTGGCCAACCCGAAGGCCGCCGACATCGACCTCGTCATCATCCGCGAGCTGACCGAGGGTCTCTTCGCCTCGCGCGGCAAGGGGGTGGTGATCGACGACCGCGAGGCGCGCGACACGCTCGTCATCACCCGCGCCACCTCGGAAAAGCTGTTCGACTTCGCCTTCGACCTCGCCCGCCGCCGCAAGGCGAAGGGCGGCAAGGGGCTCGTCACCTGCGTCGACAAGGCCAACGTCTTCGTCTCGATGGCCTTCTTCCGCAAGGTCTTCGACGAGCGCGCCCGGGCCTTTCCCGACATCCAGGCCCGCCACCACTATGTCGACGCCGCGGCGCTGGACCTCGTGCGGCGGCCCTGGGACTTCGACGTCATGGTCATGGAGAACATGTTCGCCGACATCCTGTCCGACGTCGGCGGCGGCATCGTCGGCGGCATGGGCCTCGCCCCCTCGGCCGAGATCGGGCTGGAGCACGCCCTCTTCCAGCCGGCGCACGGCAGCGCCCCCGACATCGCCGGTCGCGGCCTCGCCAACCCGACCGCCATGCTGCTGTCGACGGCGATGATGCTGGAATGGCTCGGCCACCGCCACGGGCGGGAGCGCCTGGTCGAGGCGGCGGCCGCCCTCGACGCCGCGGTCGACCGCGCCTTCGCCGACGGCGCCGCCTTCCCGGTGGAAATCGGCGGCCCCCATGGAACCGGCGAGGTGACCCGGGCGGTCATCGACCGTATCGCCTGACCCGAAGTCCTCCGGAAGCCGAGACCCATGGCCAAGCTCACCCCCGAACAGCTCTCGCCGCGCACCGATCCGGCCCAGATCCCGTTCGACACCTCCGCCGACGCCCGGCCGCTGACGGGCCTGGTCGGCCAGGAGCGCGCCGTCGAGGCGATCGAGTTCGCGATCGGCATGCGGCACGAGGGCTACAACCTCTTCGTCTTCGGTCCGCCCGGCACCGGCAAGCACACGCTGATCCGCCATCTCCTGGCGGCACAGGCGGCGGCCGACCCGGTGCCGTCCGACTGGGCCTATGTCCACAACTTCCAGAACCCGGGCCAGCCGGTGGCCCTGCGGCTGCCGCCCGGCCGCGCGGCCCCGCTCGCCCAGGCGATGCGCCGGCTGGTGCAGGAACTGCGCGCGGCGCTGCCGGCGGCCTTCGAGGGCGACGACTACCGCCAGCGCCGCGAGGTCGTCGACGAGCAGTTCAAGCAGCGCCAGGAACGGGCCTTCGTGGACCTCTCCGAGCGCGCCCAGAAGGAGGAGGTGGCGCTGGTCCGGACCCCGACCGGGCTGGCGCTGGCGCCCGCGCGCGACGGCGAGGTCATGCCGCCGGACGCCTTCCGGGCGCTGCCGCAGGCCGACCAGGACCGCTTCAAGGCCGCCATGGAACGCTACCAGGAGGAGTTGGAGGCGATCGTCCGCAAGCTGCCGGAGTGGGAGCGCGAGCATCGCGAACTGGTGCGCCAGCTCAACCGCGACGTCACCCGCTTCGCCGTCGCCCATCTCATCGAGGAGGTGCGCAAGGACTATCTCGACCTGACCCAGGTCCAGGAGTTCCTGGACGCGGTCGAGCGCGACGTGATGGAGAACGCCCGCGACTTCCTGCCCTCGCCGCAGCAGGGGCCGGAGGCGATGATGGGCCTGCTGGCGGCGGGCGGGGCCGGCAACGGCGAACCGGCGTCCGGCCGGCGCTACCAGGTCAACGTCTTCGTCGACCATGCCGGCGCCGCCGGCGCGCCCGTCGTCTACGAGGACCACCCGACCCACCAGAGCCTGGTCGGCCGCATCGAGCACCAGGCGCGGTTCGGTGCCCTCTTCACGGACTTCAACCTGATGAAGCCGGGCGCGCTCCATGCCGCCAACGGCGGCTATCTCGTGCTCGACGCCTACCGCATCCTCGCCAACGGCTTCGCCTGGGAGAGCCTGAAGCGGGCCCTGGCGGCCCGGCGGGTCAAGCTCGAGTCGCTGGAGGCGATGCTGAGCATGACCTCGACCGTGATGCTGGAGCCCGAGCCGATCCCGCTCGACGTCAAGGTGGTGCTGATCGGGCCGCCCAACCTCTATTACCTGCTGGCCGCGCTCGACCCCGACTTCGGCAAGCTCTTCAAGGTCTCCGCCGACTTCGACGACCGCATGCCGCGGGACGGCGGCAACACCGCGCTCTACGCCCGCCTGATCGCGGCCAGCGCGGTGCGGGCGGGGGTGCGGCCGGTCGATCGGGGCGGCATGGCGCGCCTCATCGACCATGCCGCGCGGATGACGGGCGATGCCGAGCGCCTGTCGCTCAGGGTGCGCATCCTGGAGGACCTGCTGCAGGAGGCGGACTGGCACGCCTGCCGCGCCGGCTCGTCGACGGTCGACGCCGAGGCCGTGCAGCGCGCGATCGACGCCCAGCGTCGACGCTCCGACCGCATCTACTCGCGGGCGCTGGAGGAGATGCAGCGGCGGACCTTCCTGGTCGAGACCGACGGCAGCGCGGTCGGCCAGATCAACGGGCTCGCCGTGCAGAGCATCGGCGGCTTCGCGTTCGGCCTGCCGAGCCGCATCACCGCGCGCGTGCGTCTCGGCGCCGGCGAGGTGCTCGACATCGAGCGTCAGGCGGAACTGGGCGGGCCGCTCCATTCCAAGGGCGTGATGATCCTGACCGGCTTCCTCGGCGGTCGCTTCGGCGCGACGCGGCGGCTGGCGCTGTCGGCGACGCTGGTATTCGAGCAGTCCTATGGCGGGGTCGACGGCGACAGCGCGTCCTCGACCGAGCTCTACGCCCTCCTGTCGGCGATCGGCGAGATCCCGCTGAAGCAGTCGATCGCGGTCACGGGGTCGGTCGACCAGCGCGGCCAGGTGCAGCCGATCGGCGGCGTCAACGAGAAGATCGAGGGCTTCTTCGACGTCTGCGCCGCCCGCGGCCTGACCGGCGGGCAGGGGGTGATGATCCCGGCGACCAACGTCAAGAACCTGATGGTCCGGCCCGACGTGGCGGCCGCCGTCGCCGCCGGGCGCTTCCATGTCTGGGCGGTCTCGACGGTGGACGAGGGGATCGAGATCCTGACCGGCATGCCGGCGGGCGAGCCCGACGCCGGCGGCAACTGGCCGGCCGGCACGGTCAACCACGCCGTCGCCCGGCGCCTCGCGAAGCTGGCCGAGCGCGCCGATGCCCAGGGACTGACGGGACGCGGCAACGGAAAGGCACGCCATGGCCGCAGCGACAAGTGAGGGGGCCCGGCCGGGCTTCGCGGTCCGCCGGGTCGTGGTGGCGCTCGATGCCCAGTGCGACCATCTCGCCGCGATCGAGACCGCGTGCGAGTTCGCCGGCCGCTGGCGCTGCGCCGTGGCCGGCATCTTCGTCGTCGGCAGCGACCTCGTCCGCCTCGGCAGCCTGCCCGGCATCCGCCAAGTCTGCCTGGGCACGGGCGGGATGCTGCCGGGCGCCGATCTCGAGCACGACATCGCGGCGCTGGAGCGGCGGGCGCGGCGGGTCCTGGAGGACGCCGCCCGCCGGATCGGCGCCGAGGCGTCCTTCACCGTCGCCCGCGGCGGGATCGACGAGACGACGGGGCTTGCGGGCGACGACCTCCTCATCGTCGAGGCGACGGTCCGGCCCTTCGCCGGCGGCTTCGCCCTGGATACGCGCTGGCGGCGGCTCGCCGCGGCGGCGCGCCATCCGGTGCTGCTGCGCCGCCGGCGCACTGCCGCGCCGGGGCCGGTCGCCTGCCTCCACGACGGCTCGCCGGCCGCCGAGCGCGCGCTGGCGGCGGCCCTGCGCCTCGCCGACGACCGCGGCCAGCCGCTGGTGCTGGTCCTGGCCGACGATCTCGACGACGGGGCGGAGGCGGCGCTGGCGCCGGCGCTGGAAGCGCGGCGCCCGCCGGCCCGGGTCGTGCGCGCCGGCGGGGGCGAGGCCGGCTGGTCCCGCAGCCTCGCCGCGCAGCGCCCGGCACTGGTGGTGGTCCCGGCCGACATGCCGGTCGGACGGTGGGCGACCACCCCGGATGCCGACGTTCTGATCCTGCGCTGATCGCCGAGCCGGACGGCCGCCGCTCAGTTCGGCGCCTCGATGCGCCGGCGGTACATCTCCAGCAGCTTCTCCCCGGCGAGGCAGTCGATCCGGCCTTCGGCGTCGAACATCGGCCGCTCGGGATAGGCGATCTGGGCATGTTGCGTGGCCGGCCGGCGGTCGGCGATTTCCAGCACGAGCTTGCGCTTGACCGCGGCGGCGAAGCTCCGGAAGTCCTCGGCGACGATGAAGAAGGCGCCGGGCCCGCCGATCACGCAGTCGCGATAGTAGAGGTCGAGTTCCTTCAGGTTCGGCAGGCCCCAGGCGAACTGGCGCTCGTTGAGGATCGGCAGCCCGTTGATGACGATGCCGGCGGCGACGGCCCGGTCGCGGGCCGGCACCACCGGCGGGCCGTCGTTGTTCGGCCCGTCGCCGGAGACGTCGATGACCCGGCGGCTGCCCTCGTAGGCGCTGCCGAAGAAGGGCAGGGCGAAGTCGATCGCGGCCGCGATCGAGGTCCGGCGGCCGCGCATCGGCGGCTGGGCGGCGAGCCGGTCTGCGAAGGCCGCGGCCGATGCGGAGTCGGAGACGAGCTGCCAGTCGAGCACCACCCGGTTCTCGTGCGCGCTCGCCCATTCCAGATAGAGGACGGCGATCCGCCCCACCATGCCGGAGCGGATGGCATGGACCACCTCGGGATCGCGGAAGGCGGCGACGTAGCCTTCGCGCTGCAGCCGCGCCTCCTCGATGTCGACGCTGCCCGAGACGTCGACCGCCAGCACCAGCTCGAGGTCGACCGGCGGACGCTCGGCCGCCACCGCGGCGACCGCCGGCAGCATCAGCAGAGCCAGGATCAGGGCGATGGCGCGCATCGGCTCGGATGCCCTCCCGCGGCCGGAGGCCGGCTGCGGACGTCAGTCTAGCGCCGACTCGCCCGCACCCGGCAAGCGGTTGCCCAGCCCGGGGGCGGTCGTGCTAGCCTTGAATGCACTTTATTCCGCCCCACCCATCCTCAGGCACCCCGCATGACCCCCCGTATTCCCCTGGTCGGGCCGGACGGCCTCGACGCGGACCAGAAGCGTGTCTTCGACGCCATCGCCGGCAGCCGCGGGCACGTCGTCGGGCCGTTCCTCGGCCTGCTGCACAGCCCCGAACTCGCCGACCGCGTGCAGAATCTGGGCGCCTTCCTGCGCTACCGCACCCGCCTCGGGCCGCGCCTGTCGGAACTGGCGATCCTCGTCACCTCGCGCGCCTTCTCCTGCCAGTTCGAATGGTACGCGCACGAGAAGCACGCCCGCGAGGCGGGCCTGCCGGACGCGGTGATCGAGGCGATCCGCGTCGGCCGCCGGCCGGACCCGATGCAGCCGGACGAGGCGGCCGTCCACGACTATGCGCGCGAACTGATCGAGGCGCGCGCCGTCTCCGACGACACCCATGCCAGGGCGACGGCCGCCTTCGGCGTTCCGGGCGTCGTCGAGCTGACGGCGCTGGTCGGCTACTACACGCTGCTGGCGATGACGCTGAACGCCCATCGCATCGGCCCGCCGGACGGCGCGGCGCCCCTGCCGGTGGCGCCGTGACGGCGGCCGACCCCGCCGCCTTCGTCGCCGCGGTCGAGGGCCGGGCCGAGCGCCTGACGACGCCCTGCGGCGACGGCCGGATGGTCTGGCACCGCTGGGGTGCGGGGCCGACGCTGGTGCTGTTCCACGGCGGCTTCGGCTCCTGGACGCACTGGATCCGCAACGTCGAGGCGCTGGCGCGCCACTACACGGTGCTGGCGGCCGACCTGCCGGGCCTCGGCGATTCGGCCCTGCCGCCCGAGCCCTATGACGGCTGGTCGATCGCCCGCATCTGCGCCGACGGGCTGGGCCGGCTGATCCCGCAAGACGAGCGCTTCCATCTCGTCGGCTTCTCCTTCGGCGGCGTCGTCGGCGGCCCGACGGCGGTGCTCCTGGGCGACCGGCTCAAGTCCTTCACCTTCGTCGGCTCGGGCGGCGTCGGCGCCCGCCGGCGCACGCTCGAGCTCAAGTCCTGGCGCCACCTGGCCGATCCCGCCGACCAGGACGCGATGCACCGCGAGAACCTGGCGATCCTGATGATCGCCGACCCCGCCAACATCGACGACCTCGCGGCCTACCTGCAGGCGGGCAACGCCAGCCGCGGACGCACCCGGAGCCGGCCGATCTCGATGTCGCCGATCCTGCTCGACGCCCTGCCCCAGGTGAAGGCGCCGGTCGCGGCCATCTTCGGCGAGCGCGACGCAACGGCCCATCCATGGCTCGACGAGCGCGAGGCGAAGCTGCGGGCGATCCGTCCCGAGCTCGACTTCCGGGTCATCCCGGACGCCGGCCACTGGGTCCAGTACGAAGCGGCCGAGCGCTTCAACGCCGAACTGATCGATCTGCTGCGCCGCCGGGAGACGC
>NZ_JAYSFE010000059.1:0-11598 GCF_041913585.1 Allostella sp. | reverse complement strand
GCGGCCGAGCGCTTCAACGCCGAACTGATCGATCTGCTGCGCCGCCGGGAGACGCCCCCATGACCCTCCGCATCGCCGTCCTCGACGACTATCAGCGCGTCGCCGAGGCCAAGGCCGACTGGCGCCTCGTCGGCCCGGACGCCGAGACGGTCTTCTTCCACGAGCACGTCGCCGACGAGGGTGCCGTCGCCCAGATGCTGGCCGACTTCGATGTCGTCTGCATCATGCGCGAGCGCACGCCCTTCCGCCGCGGGCTGGTCGAGCGCCTGCCGCGGCTGAAGCTCCTGGTGACGACGGGCATGCGCAACGCCGCGGTCGACCTCGAGGCGCTGGCCGAGCGCGGCGTCACGGTCTGCGGCACCGGCGCCCCCGGCGGGCCGACGGCCGAGCTGACCTGGGGCCTGATCCTCGCCCTGATGCGCCACATCCCGCGCGAGGACCGGGCGATGCGCGCGGGCCGCTGGCAGACGACGGTCGGACAGGAGACGGCGGGGCGCACGCTGGGCGTGCTCGGCCTCGGCCGGCTCGGCGCCAAGGTCGCCCGGATCGGCCAGGCCTTCGACATGAAGGTCATCGCCTGGAGCCCGAACCTGACCGAGGAGCGGGCGGCCGCGGCCGGCACCCGGCTGGTGACGAAGGAGGAACTGTTCGCCGAGGCCGACGTCGTCTCGATCCACGTCGTCCTGTCGGGGCGCTCGCGCGGGCTGGTCGGCGCGGCCGACCTCGCGCGGATGAAGCCGACCGCCTATCTCGTCAACACCGCGCGCGGCCCGATCGTCGACGAGGCGGCGCTGGCCGCGGCGCTGCGCGAGCGCCGCATCGCCGGCGCCGGGCTCGACGTCTACGGCACCGAGCCGCTGCCGGCGGACCATCCATTCCTCGGCCTCGACAACACGGTGCTGACGCCGCATCTCGGCTACGTCACCGAGGGCACCTACGCCCAGGTCTATCCCGAGACGGTCGAGGACATCGCCGCCTGGCGCGCCGGCAAGCCGATCCGGGTGCTGACGCCGGGCTGATCCAGGGAACGGCGGCGCCTCAGCGCTCGTGGAACCGGGCGAACGCGGCGACCGGCTCGCGCTCGGTTTCCAGGCGGTTGACGATGGCGTCGGGATCGGGGTGGCCCAGCGCCATGCCGCAGACGACGATCTCCTGGTCGGGGATCGGCAGGTGCCGGCGCAGGACCTTGTGGAAGTTGGCGAAGGCGGCCTGGGCGCAGGTTTCCAGTCCGAGGCCGCGGGCGGCGGTCATGACGTTGCCGAGGAAGATGCCGAGATCGATCCAGGAGCCCTGCTCCAGGTCGCGCTCGATGGTCAGGATCAGGCCGACCGGCGCGTCGAAGAAGAGGTAGTTGCGGCCGCGCTGGCGATGCATCGCCTCCTTGTCCTGCCGGCCGATCCCGAGCATGCCGTAGAGCCCCCAGCCGACCTTGCGCCGGCGGGCGAGATAGGGGTCGCGCCAGTTGACCATGTAATATTCGTACTCGCGGACGTGGCTCGCCTCGTCGTGGTCGTGGGCGTGCAGCACGTCGGCCGTCAGCCGGTCGCGGGCCGCGCCGGAGACGACATAGACCTTCCACGGCTGGGTGTTGGAGCCGCTGGCGGCGCGGCTGGCGACGGCGAGGATGCGCTCGACCGTCTCGCGAGCGACGGGGGCAGGCAGGAAGGCGCGCACCGAGGTGCGGCCGGCGATCGCCTCCAGCACGGGATTGCCGCGGGCATAGCGGTCCATGATCTCCTGCCGCGACAGGGGCGGCGGCGGGACGACGTCGTTGGCCATCGGGAACTCCGGATCGGGATGGGACCCGCCCCTCAGGCGGGCATCAGTCGGCGCAGCAGGGCCGCGATCGGCACCATGCGGGCGATCGGGTGGCGGGTGAACTCGTCGATGCCGCGGCGGGCGGCGGCGCGCGCGGCCGGGTCGAGCGGGCTGTCGGGCGGCCGCAGTTCGGCGGCGACGCGGCGGGCCCCGTCGCGGCCGAGCGCCCCGGCCGCCTCGATGGCGGCAGCCAGCCTGCCGTCGGCGGCCAGCGGGGCGAGCTGTACCAGCGACAGTGCCAGGTAGGCCGGCCAGTGGGCGAGGTGGCGGTACATGCTGGCGACGATGCGCTCGTCCGGCCGCCGGCCCAGGGCGTCCAGCCGGCCGACCAGGACGGCCGCCTCCGGCGACATCTCGGCGCGCGCGAGGAGCCGCGGCAGCGGGCCCGCCACGACCGGGATCGGCGCCCGTCCGCCGGCTTCGGCCGCCGGCACCCGGCCGTCCAGCCGCAGCGCCAGCGCCGTCAGCGCCACCAGCGCCATGGCGTTGGTCTGGTCGTAGGAATCGAGGACGCGCCGGATGTCGGCGCGCGCGCCGGGGTCGATGCCGATGGCGTCCAGCACCACCGCGGGCGGCTCCGGCAGCGCCGGAAGCGGCAGGGCGCGGCGCAGTGCGGCCGCCTGGAAGGCGATGCTGCCGTCGCGGTAGGCCGGACGGACGGCGGCCCAGCACCAGGGCAGCGCCCCCGGAATCGTCGCCAGATGCCGCCAGACGAGGTTGACGACCGACACCCCGAAGGTCGACCGGATATCGGCGAAGATCGCCGCCGTCTCGCCCTCGGCCGCGGCTTCCGGAATGGCCGGAACCGGGTCGCCCGCCGCTGTCGTCATGTTTCCTCCCGTTTGCGCTTCACTCTAGGCTGAAGTTCGGAGCAAGGGGAGCGACGGGATGACGGTTCGGGTGGAGTTCGAGGACCAGGACGGCGGCCGCCTGGCGCGGCTGGTGATCGACCGGCGGGCGCGCGCGAACGCGCTCGATTCGCCGACGCTGGCGGCGCTGGCGGACGGCTTCGAGGCGCTCGCGGGGGATGCCGGCCTGCGCGTCGCGGTGCTGATGTCGGCGGGCGAGCGCGCCTTCTCCGGCGGCGCCGACGTCGCCGAGATGGCCGAGCTCGACGCCGACCGCGCCGGACCCTTCATCGGCCGCATCCACCGCGTCTGCCGGGCGATCCGCGACCTGCCGGTGCCGGTCGTGGCCCGCATCCAGGGCGCCTGCCTCGGCGGCGCCATGGAGATCGCCGCGGCCTGCGACCTGCGCGTCGCCTCGGCCGCCGCCCGCTTCGCCATGCCCGAGGTGCGGATCGGCATCCCCTCGGTCGTCGAGGCGGCGCTGCTGCCGCGCCTCGTCGGCTGGGGAGCGGCCACCGACCTCGTGCTCACCGGCGACGCCATCGACGCCGCGGCGGCGCACCGGCTCGGCTTCGTCCAGCGCCTCGCCGCGCCGACCGATCTTGACGCCGCCGTTGCCGCCGTCACCGCTTCGATCCTGCGGTCGGGGCCGGCGGCCGTGCGCCGGCAGAAGCAGCTGCTGCGCGCCTGGGAGCGGCTGCCGCTGGACGCGGCGATCGCCGCCGGCATCACCGCCTTCGTCGAGAGCTGGGAGGGCGACGAGCCGCGGCGGATGATGGCGGCCGCGCTGGCCCGGTAGGGCCGCCCGACTCCGGGTTGCGGCCGGGTTCTGCTATCGTCCCGGGCGCGGCCCGCCAGAACCGTTCCGGCGGTCGCGGCGACCGGATGGTCATTGCGGGACCGGACATGGACCTGACCATTACCCTCCTCGGCCGCTTCGCGGTCGCCGTCGGCGGCGTCCCGGTGGAACCGGCGACGCGCAAGGCGGCGGCCGTCCTGGCGATCCTCGCGCATGCCGGCGGCCGCGCCGTGCCGCGGGAGCGCCTCGCCGCCATGCTGTGGCCGCGCGCCGACGAGGCCCAGTCCCGCGCCAGCCTGCGCCAGGCGGTGGCGCAGCTCCGCCGCTCTCTGGGCGCTGCCGCCGAGCGCATCGAATCCGGCGTCGACACCCTGCGGCTGGAGACCGCCGGGGCGGCGATCGACCTCGCCGCCGTCGAGGCGGCCCTGGCCGGCGGCGGCTGCCCCGGCCCGGACTATGCCGGCCCCTTCCTCGACGACCTGGCGCTGCGCGAGGAGCCGTTCGAGGAGTGGCGGCGCATGGAGGCGACGCGGCTGGCCGAGCGCGTCACGGCGGCCTGGCTGCGGCACCTCGACGCCGCCGTCGCCGACGGCGACGGCGAGCGCGCGCTGGAGCTGGGCGAGCGCCTGCTGGCGATCGATCCGGCGCTGGAAGAGGCGCATGCGGCGCTGATCCGCCTGCATCTCGGCCGCGGCGCCCTCGGTTCGGCAATGCGCCAGTACGAGCAGTGCCGGGCGGCGCTCGCGCGCGCCTACGGCGTCCCGCCGTCGCCGGCGACCGAGACGCTGCGGCGGCGCATCGCCGCCCCGGTGGAGCGGCGCGAGGCGCCGTGCGCGCCGGGCGGTCCGGCGGTGGTGGCGGTGCTGCCCTTCACCGACCTGTCGGACGAGGCGGGCGACCGCTACCTCGCCCTCGGCATCGCCGAGGACGTGACGACCGAACTCTCGCGCTTCCGCTCGCTGCGCGTCATCGCCCGCCACTCGGCCTTCGCGGTGGCGCAGTCGGCGTCCGACGCCGCCGACGCCGGCCGCCGTCTCGGCGCCCGCTACATCCTGACCGGCAGCGTGCGGCGCGGGGCGGGCGCGTTCCGCGTCGTTACCGAACTGATCGAGGTCGCGACCGGCCACTATCTCTGGTCGCACCGCTACGATTTCGGATCGGACGGGGTCGATGCCGCGCTCGCCGACATCGCGCGATCGGTGGTCGGCGCGCTGGCGCTGCGCATCGACGAGGCGCTGCTCCAGGAGGGGCGCCGGCGGCCGATCGACGACCTCGGCACCTACGACCTCTGGTTGCAGGCGCTGGAGCGGCTCCGGCGCGCCACCCCCGACGCCCATCTCGAGGCGCGCGTGCTGCTCGAGCGTGCGCTGGCGACCGATCCCGACTGCGCGCGCGCCCATGCCGGGCTGTCGCTCACCTACTTCAATGAATGGAGCTGCCACGCCTGGGACCGCTGGGAGCACAATGCCGACCGCGCCCGCCACCATGCCGAGGCGGCGGTCGCCCGCGACCCGACCGACCACGTCACCCATGCCGTGCTGGGCCGGATCCTGCTCTACCGGCGGGAGTTCGACCGCGCCGCGCGGCATGTCGAGCGGGCCCTGGCGCTCAACCCCAACGATGCCGACATGCTGGTCCAGAGCGCGCTCTCGCTCGCCTATCTCGGCGACCCCGCGCGCGGCATCGCCACCGCCGAGGCGGCGATCCGCCTCAACCCGTTCCACGACGACTGGTACTTCGTCTTCGCCGCCGGGCCGCGGCTGGTGGCGCGCGACATGCCGCGGCTGGTCGAACTGGCGAGCCGCGCCCCCGATGTCGCGGTCGACGTCCGTGCCTTCATCGCCATGGGACACGCCCTGATGGGGCGGCCCGACGAGGCGGAGCGGCAGATGGCGCGCTTCCACGCCCATTTCCGCCGCTCCGTCACCCGCGGCCGCGAGCCGGAACCGGGAGAGGCCGCGCGCTGGATCCTCCACGTCAACCCGCTCCGGCGGGCCGAGGACCGGGCCTTCCTGTGCGAGGGCCTGGCACGGGCCGGCCTCGAAGTGCCGCCCGGCGCCGACGCGGAGCCGGCGCCGGGCTGACCCCGGTCAGGCGGCCGCCGGGAGGGTTTCCACCCGGTCGCGGAGCAGCCGGGTGAAGGGGCTCGCCGGCCGGAGATCGGCGCGCTCGGCGACCAGCGCGGCCGCCGTCGCCTGCTCGCCCGCCCGCAGCGCCGCCTCGATCATCGTCAGGTCGACGATGTCGCGCTGGGCGTGGCTGCCGCCGAAGCGGTTGGAGATGTGCCGGACCGGCCGCAGCAGGTCGAGGGCGGCGCGGTGGTCGCCGGATGCGAAGGCGGCAAGACCGAGCGCGATCGGCCGGCCGACCTCGGCGGTGATCCGGGCATTGTCGCCGGCGCCGCGGATCGCATCCTCCTCGGCCGCCAGCACCGCCTCGACGAGGTCGTGCCGGCCGGCGCCGGCAAACGCCATCACCGCGTGGGCGTCGTTGAAGGCGAAGAGGCCGGAGCGGGCATAGGGTTCCCAGGCGTCGGCCAGCGGCCGCCAGCGGTCGCCGACATCGACGCCGCGCAGCATCAGGCGCCACAGCATCGCCGAGGCGTCGAGCATGTCGAAGATGACCGGGGACTGGCCGCCCTTGATCTTGGCCGGGTCGTCGTAGAGCGCCAGCACCGTCGCGATGTCGCCGAGTTCGAGGTGATAGAGCGCGAGGTGCCACCAGTTGTGGACCGAGAAGAAGCTGTCCTCGGCCCAGTCCGCCAGGTTCTCGTTCATGAAGCGGATGCCGTCGGCGGGCCGGCACTGCATCTCGATGACGTGGGCGACGGCGTGCTTGGCCCAGCCGTCGCGCGGCTCGATCTCCAGCGCCCGCTTGCCGGTGGCCTCGGCGCGGGCGTAGAGGCCCGTCTCCTCCAGCCCAAAGGCGTGCATGCCGAGGACGGCATGGTAGCCGGGCATGCCGGGCCGCCACGCCGGCAGGGCGCGGGCGATGCGGTCGCGCAGCATCCGCGAATCGCCGATCAGGAAGTCGGTGAGCTGGCCCGCCTGGAGCGCCAGCAGGTCGGTCGGGTGGGCGATCGCGACGTCCTCCAGCGTCCGCGCCGCCTGGGCGAGGTTGCCGTCGAGGAAGTGGCGGATGGCGGTGAGGTGGCCGCGCTCGCGATCGTCGGCGGCGGCACGGCGGGCGGCGGCATAGCTCTCCCGGGCCGGCCCGAAGCCCGCCGGCTCGGCACCGAGCAGGAAGAGATAGGCGCGCATCGCGTGCGCCATGACGAAGTCCGGTCGGCGGGCGATGGCGGCGTCGATCGTGCCGACGGGATCGCCGACATAGCACGAGAACTGGCGCTGGGCGGCGGCGTAGGCGGCGGCGGCTTCGCCGTCGGCGCCGGAGAGGGCGTGGCCCTGTTCGTCTTTCTGGATCATTCCGGGGTCTCCTTCCGTATCGGGTGGATGCCCGGGGTTGTACCGGGTCCCCCGTGATCCGGCGCGACGGCCGCGCGTGAAAAGCGCGTGAAAAACGCCGCCGCGCGAAATCAGCCCCCGTTCATGGTCAGCGACAGGCCGCCGTCGATCACGAGCTCGGTGCCGGTAATGTAGCGCGCCTCGTCGGAGGCGAGGAAGACGACGGCGTGGGCGACGTCCCAGCCGTCGCCCATGGTGCCGAGCGGCACCTGCCGGTCGCGCTTCGTCCGCAGTTCCTCGAAGGGCAGGTCGGGGAAGGCGCGGGCGACGGTCTGGCGGATGCGGGGCGTGTCCATCAGGCCGGGGACGATGGTGACGGCGCGGATGCCGTCGGCGGCGTGCTGGGCCGCGACCATGCGGGTGAAGTGCAGCGCCGCCGCCTTGGTGACGCTGTAGGCCATGTGCGGGAAGCCGACATAGCGCAGCGCCGCCACCGACGAGGTGGTGAGGAAGACGCCCGAGCGGCGCTCGCGCATCCCCGGCAGGAACGCCTTGGCGGCGATCAAGAGGGCGGTGACGTTGGTGCGGTGGGTGCGGTCCCAGTCCTCGACCGCGATGTCCTCGACCCCGCCGACCCGCCCGACGCCGACATTGTTGTGGACGACGTCGACGCGGCCGAAGCGGTCGACGGCCGCGCCGGCCAGCGCCGCCACCGATGCCGGGTCGGCGACGTCGACCTGGACGGCCAGCGTCTCGGCGCCCGCGGCCGCGGCCAGGGCCGCGGTGTCGCCGGCGGCGGCGGCGTCGATGTCGGCGGCGACGATGCGGGCGCCGGCGCGGGCGCAGGCGACCGCCGTCGCCTTGCCGATACCCCAGCCGGGGCCGACCGCGCCGGCGCCCAGGATCGCCACCACCTTGCCGGCGAGACGCCGGCTGGGTTCGCCGGCGCGGGCGTCGATCGTCATGTCATGCCTCCCGCCGGGCGGCGTGGGCGAGCGCCACCAGCACCGTCAGCAGGGTCACCGCCCCCGCCTGGTGGGCGGCGCCGAGGCTGACCGGCACCTGGGCCAGCAGCGTCGCGACGCCGAGCAGGTACTGGCCGGTGACGGCGACGATCGCCGCCAGCGCCAGCCCGCGCACCAGCGGCCGGCCGGTCGTGGCGAGGCGCCAGGCCGCGGCCGGCACGGCGATCGCGGTGACCGTCGCCAGGATGCGGTGGTGGAACTGCACCGAGGCCACGTTCTCGAACGGGTCGGTCCACCACGGCGCCATGTCGCCGTAATGCTCGGGCACCCACCGCCCGTCCATCGTCGGGAAGGTGTTGAAGACCATGCCGGCGTCGAGCCCGGCGACGAAACCGCCCGAGAGGATCGTCAGGAAGGCGAGCGCGGCCAGCCCGGGCGCGGTCCGCCGTCCCGGATCGCCGGCCGGGGTCGGCCGGTCGCCCCGCCACAGGCCGAGGGCGAGCCACAGCAGGTAGACATAGATGACGAGGGCGAGGCCGAGATGGGCCACGAGCCGGTACTGGCTGACCGACGGCCGGTCGACGAGGCCGCTCGCGACCATGACCCAGCCGACCGCGCCCTGCAGCCCGCCCAGCGCCAGGGCAGCCCACAGGTGCGGGCGGTAGGCGGGCGGCACGGCACCCCGCCACAGGAACCAGGCGAAGGGGAGGGCATAGGCGAGCCCGATCAGCCGGCCCCACAGGCGGTGGATGTATTCCCACCAGAAGATCTGCTTGAACTCGTCGAGCGTCATGCCGCGGTTGACGAGGCGGTACTGCGGCGACTGCCGGTACTTCTCGAACTCGGCCGTCCAGGCGGCCTCGCCGATCGGCGGCAGGGTGCCGGTGACCGGTCGCCAGTCGACGATCGACAGGCCGGATTCGGTGAGGCGGGTCACCCCGCCGATCACCGTCATCAGGAAGATCAGGGCGGCGACGGCGAAGAGCCAGAGCGCGACCCCGCGGCGCTCCCGGTCCGCGCTGCCGGCGGCGGCCGGCGCGCCCGCAACTGCTGGGTTCATGCCCAGCGGCATAGGGCGCCCGGCGCCGGCCGGCAAGCGTCCGGCGTCGGGATGCCGCAGCCGGCCGTCAGTGCAGGGTGACGGCGAGCCCGGCGAGACGGATTTCGGCCGGCTGGATCAGGCGCTGGCTCGCCACCTTGACCGAGTGCAGCCGGCCGTCGAGCTCGCGCTGCCAGAATTCCAGGAACCGGGTCAGTTCCGGAAAGCGCGGCGCCAGGTCCAGATCCTGCCAGACGTAGGTCTGCAGCAGGCCGGGATGGTCCGGCATGTGGTAGAGGATCTCGGCGGTGGTCAGCCGGTAGTCGGCAAGCTGTTTCACGAACGTCATCGGTTCCGACCCTGGTTCGCGCAAGTTGGGGCTCGCACGGAAAAGCGTGCCTTAATCCAATCGCGCTGAAAACCAAAAAGTTCCATATTAACAATGGCTTGGCAGCCACCGAGCGGGAGTGCTGCCGAATTTGCCGAGGAACCGCGGCGGCGGAGGGTTGACAGGCCTCCGGCCCTCCACTATGTGCCCTGGCACTCTAAGGCGGGGAGTGCTAACAGCGCCCCCGGGAGCCTTGGGGAAACGTTCCTGATCGGACCTATTCGGAGGGGTTCCCAATGAAATTCCGGCCGCTGCATGACCGGGTCGTCGTTCGCCGCATCGAAGGCGAGGAGAAGACCAAGGGCGGCATCATCATCCCCGACACGGCGAAGGAGAAGCCGCAGGAGGGCGAGATCGTGGCCGTCGGCCCCGGCGCGCGCAACGAGCAGGGCCAGCTGGTCGCCCTCGACGTCAAGGCGGGCGATCGCGTGCTGTTCGGCAAGTGGTCCGGCACCGAGGTCAAGATCGACGGCGAAGAGCTGCTGATCATGAAGGAGTCGGACATCATGGGCGTGGTGGAAGCCACGGCCAAGTCGGGCAAGAAGGCCGCCTGAGGCGCCGGTCCGGCGAACAGAACGAGGGAGATGGGTTAGATGGCTGCCAAGGAAGTCAAGTTCTCGACGGATGCGCGCGACCGGATGCTGCGCGGCGTCGACATTCTCGCCAACGCCGTCAAGGTGACGCTCGGCCCGAAGGGCCGCAACGTCGTCCTCGACAAGGCCTTCGGCGCGCCGCGGATCACCAAGGACGGCGTCACCGTCGCCAAGGAGATCGAGCTCGCCGACAAGTTCGAGAACATGGGCGCGCAGATGGTCCGCGAGGTCGCCTCGAAGACCAACGACACTGCCGGTGACGGCACCACCACCGCGACCGTGCTGGCCCAGGCGATCGTCCGCGAGGGTACCAAGGCGGTTGCCGCCGGCATGAACCCGATGGACCTGAAGCGCGGCATCGACCTCGCCGTCGAGGCCATCGTCGCCGACGTCAAGAAGCGCTCGAAGAAGATCTCGACCAGCGACGAGGTTGCCCAGGTGGGCACGATCTCGGCGAACGGCGAGCGGGAAATCGGACTGATGATCGCCAAGGCGATGCAGAAGGTCGGCAACGAGGGCGTCATCACGGTCGAGGAGGCCAAGAGCCTCGAGACCGAGCTCGACGTCGTCGAGGGCATGCAGTTCGACCGCGGCTACATCTCGCCCTACTTCATCACCAACGCCGACAAGATGACGACGGAGCTCGAGTCTCCGTTCATCCTGCTCTTCGAGAAGAAGCTGTCGGGCCTGCAGGCGATGCTGCCGGTGCTGGAAGCCGTGGTGCAGTCCGGCAAGCCGCTGCTGATCGTCGCCGAGGACGTCGAGGGCGAGGCGCTGGCCACGCTCGTCGTCAACAAGCTGCGCGGCGGCCTCAAGGTCGCGGCCGTCAAGGCGCCGGGCTTCGGCGATCGCCGCAAGGCGATGCTGGAGGACATGGCGATCCTGACCGGCGGCCAGCTGATCTCCGAAGACATCGGGATCAAGCTCGAGAACGTCACCGTCGACATGCTGGGCAAGGCCAAGCGGGTTCTCATCAACAAGGAGAACACGACGATCATCGACGGCGCCGGCAAGAAGAAGGACATCGAGGGCCGGTGCGCGCAGATCCGGGCGCAGATCGAGGAGACGACCTCGGACTACGACCGTGAGAAGCTGCAGGAGCGTCTGGCGAAGCTGGCCGGCGGCGTCGCGGTGATCCGCGTCGGCGGCGCCACCGAGGTCGAGGTGAAGGAGCGCAAGGATCGCGTCGACGATGCGATGCACGCCACCCGCGCCGCGGTCGAGGAAGGCATCGTCGCCGGCGGCGGCACCGCGCTGCTCTACGCCACCAAGGCGCTGGCCTCGCTGAAGCCCGCCAACGACGACCAGAAGGTCGGCATCGACATCGTCCGCCGGGCGATCCAGGCGCCGGTCCGTCAGATCGCCGAGAACGCCGGCTTCGACGGTGCGGTGGTCGCCGGCAAGCTGCTCGAGCAGAAGGACTTCAACTTCGGCTTCGACGCGCAGTCGGGCGAGTATCGCGACCTGGTGAAGGCCGGCATCATCGACCCGACCAAGGTCGTGCGCACCGCCCTCCAGGACGCCGCTTCGGTGGCCGGCCTGCTCGTGACGACCGAGGCGATGATCGCCGAGCGTCCCGAGAAGAAGGCCCCCCCGATGCCGGGCGGCGGCGGCATGGGCGGCATGGGCGACATGGATTTCTGATCCGGTCGTACCAGCCGAACACGAAGACGCTACGGGCGAGGGGCCGCGGGAAACCGCGGCCCCTTTCTCGTCTGCGGGCAGCGGATTTCCCGCGGCCGCG
>NZ_JAYSFE010000058.1:20965-29546 GCF_041913585.1 Allostella sp. | reverse complement strand
TGTCCTCGTCGTCGCCGCCGCCGATCGTGTCGTCGCCGTCCTCGCCGACCAGCGAGTCGTCGTCGTCGCCGCCGAAGATGCTGTCGTCCTCGGCGCCGCCGAGGATCGTGTCCTCGCCGTTGTCGCCCGAGAGAACGTCGTCGTCGTCCCCGCCCAGGATCGAATCGTTGAGCTGGCCGCCCGAGATCGTGTCGTCGCCTTCGCCGCCGAGGATCGTATCGTTGCCCGAATCCGAGCCGGCGAAGGTCTCGTCGCCGAACAGGCTGTCGTCGCCGGCGCTGCCGCTGATGAGGTCGCCGGCATCGCCGCCGATGACGGTGTCGTTGGCGGGGCCGCCGTCGATCGTGTCGACGCCGGCCAGACCGTAGATGAAATCCGAGCCGGAATTGTCCTGCGCGACCGGAAAGAGATCCGGATCGTTGGTCAGGATGAACGTCGCCATGGCAGCCCCCCGAAGTCATGTGACAAGAGGGGCTGCGCCGCCCAGCGCGCCACCTCTCCTGGATACTGCCGTCAGATCAGCAGCAAGACGGGCGTCCGGTCAATCGGTATCCGCACATTCGGTGGGGTCATGGCAGTTGCGCCACAGTCCCCGGCGCCCGGCGGTCAGGCGTCCTGGTGGTCAGGCGTCCTGATGGTCAGGCGTCCTGATGGTCGAGGGCGTAGCCGGCCGAGCGCACCGTGCGGATCAGGTCGACGCCGTCCTCGGCGTTGACCGCCTTGCGCAGCCGGCGGATATGGACGTCGACCGTGCGCGGCTCGACATAGACGTCGCGTCCCCAGACCGCGTCGAGAAGCTGCTCGCGCGAGAAGACCCGCCCCGGATGCTCCAGGAAGAAGCGCAGCAGACGGAACTCCGTCGGCCCGAGATGGACGTTGCGGCCGTTGCGGGTGACGCGGTGGCCGCTCAGGTCCATCGCCAGGTCGGAGAAGCGCAGCATCTCGTCGCCGCTCGACGGACGCGCCCGGCGCAGGACCGCCTTCAGGCGCGCGGTCAGCTCGGACGGGGAGAACGGCTTGGTGACGTAGTCGTCGGCGCCGGAATTGAGGCCGCGGACCTTGTCGGCCTCCTCGCCGCGGGCCGTCAGCATGACGATCGGCAGCTGCCGGGCCTCCGGCATGCGCCGGATCTGGCGGCAGACCTCGATGCCGGAGACGAGCGGCAGCATCCAGTCGAGCAGCACGAGGTCGGGCTTGTTTTCCTTGACGGCGACCAGCGCCTCCTCGCCGTCGCGGGCCTCGGCGACGCGGAAGCCCTCCTTCTCCAGGTTGTAGCGCAGGAGCGTGAGGAGCGGGACCTCGTCCTCGACCACGAGCACCAGCGGCTTCATGGCGCCTCCGCCGCGCCGGCCGCCGGGACGACGGCCACCGACCGGTCGCCCTTGGGCCGCGCCTCCCGCAGGCGCTCGCCGCGCACCAGGAAATGCACCTGCTCGGCGATGTTGGTGGCGTGGTCGCCGATGCGCTCGATGTTCTTCGCCATGAAGAGGAGGTGGGTGGCCGCCCCGATCGAGCGCGGATCCTCCATCATGTAGGTCAGGAGTTCGCGGAACAGGCTCGTGTACATCTCGTCCAGTTCCTCGTCGCGACGCCAGACCGCGAGCGCGGCGTCGGCATCGCGCTCGACATAGGCGTCGAGCACGTCCTTGATCATCGCCTCGGCGAAGGCGCCCATGCGCGGGATCGCGAAGGCGGGCCGGACCGGCGGCGCCGCGTTCAGGGCGATGGCGCGCTTGGCGACGTTGGCGGCGTAGTCGGCGATGCGCTCGAGGTCGCTGGCGATGCGCAGCGTGCCCACGATCTCGCGCAGGTCGGGACCGACCGGCTGGCGCAGCGCCAGCATGCGGATCACCTGGCGCTCGATCTCCGCCTCCAGCAGGTCGACCCGGGGGTCCGCCTCGACGATCTCGGCCGCCAGCGTGGCGTCCCGTCGCGACACCGCCTGCATGGCGGCGGCCAGCTGCGATTCCGCGAGGCCGCCCATCTGGGTCAGCGTGTTGGCGAGACGCCGCAGCTCTTCGTCGTAGGAGCGGACGGTATGTTCGGTCGGCATGAGTCGGTCCTCGCCTCGGGATGGCCGTGGCCCTCTGGCCGCCCGTCGGGGCGGACGAGACCCTAGCGCCCCGACGGGACGCTTATATTACCGATGCATTGCCGTTTCGTGACACGCGGGCCGCGTCGCCCGCCACGGGCAGATGGATCGTGAAGACGCTGCCGCGCCCGACCTCGCTGTCGATGTCGAGCCGGCCGCGATGCCGGGCGACGATGTGCTTGACGATCGCGAGCCCGAGGCCGGTGCCGCCCATGGCCCGCGAGCGCGCCGGGTCGACCCGGTAGAAGCGTTCGGTGAGCCGGGCCAGGTGCTCGCGCGGAATACCCTCGCCCTGGTCGGCGACGGCGAGCGCGACGCCGGCGCGGGTGCCGAGCGCGCCGGCCGGCGACGGTTGCACCGTCACCGCGACCGGGGTGCCGCGCCGCCCGTACTTGATGGCATTGTCGATGAGGTTCTGCAGCACCTGGGCGATCTGGTCGGCATCGGCCTGGACGGCCGGCAGGCCGGCGGCGGCGACGAGGTCGATCGAGCCGCCGCGCGACTTCGCCTTCAGCTCCATGGTCTCGACCACGGCGCGGGCGAGTTCGGCGAGCTCGACGCGGCCGGCGGGCGGGGTGTGCTCGTCCTGCTCGATCCGCGACAGCGACAGGAGGTCCTCGACCAGCCGGGTCATGCGGTGCGCCTGCTCGTGCATGATGGCGAGGAAGCGGTCGCGCGCCTCCGCGTCGTCGCGGGCCGGCCCCTGCAGCGTCTCGATGAAGCCGACCAGGGTCGACAGCGGCGTGCGCAGCTCGTGGCTGGCGTTGGCGACGAAGTCGGCCCGCATCCGTTCCGCCCGCTTGATCGCGGTGACGTCGTGCAGCGACAGCAGCGCCGCCACGCCGTCCAGCATCCCGCGCGAGAGATCGAGGCGCATGATGCGGGCCACGAACTCGCGCTGGACCGGCAGGGCCTGGGCGAACTCGACCATGCGCGTGGCCTCGCCCGCCAGCACCGCGTCGGCGGCGGCGAGCACGGCCGGGTGGCGGATCGCCAGGGCGAGGTCGCGGCCGACCGGCGACCCGGTGAAGAGGTCGGCCGCGGCGGCGTTCGCCCGGACGATGCGGCGGCCGGCGTCGAGGAGCAGCAGCGGGTCCGGGAGCGCCGCCAGGATCGCCTCCTCCGCCCGCAGCCGCTGCTCGACGGCGCGGCGCCCGGCCGCCTTCTCGCCATGCATGCGGCGGACGCTGTCCCAGATCTGGCGCAGGCTCTCCGACGGGCCGGTATCCGGGTTCGGCGCCTCGCCGTCGCGGTCGAGCTGCTCGACGGCGGCGCGCAGCCGGTCGACGCCGAGCACGTAGGGCCAGACGACGACCGCGGTCGCGGCCAGGACCGCCGCCATCGCCAGCGCCGCCGCCAGCGGCGCGATGGCGTCGACGACCAGCAGCAGCACCAGCACGACGAGCGCCGGCGCCGCCACCGTCGTCGCGTGCAGCAGCACCCGGCGCAGCGTCGACCAGGATTGCTGCCCGGCGCCGGTCGGCATGGGATCGGTGCGGGCGGTCCGGGCCGGGGCCTCAGCAGCCCGCGTGGTGGGCCGCCAGCACCGCCATGTTGACGAGGTCCGAGACCGTGGCCGACGCCTCGACGATCTGGGCCGAGGCGGAGAGGCCCATCAGCAGCGGCCCCACGACCACGCCGCCGCCCAGCACCTGGAGCATCTTGGAGGAGATGTTGGCGCTGTGCAGGGCCGGCATGACGAGGACGTTGGCCGGCCCGGAGAGGCGGCAGAAGGGATAGAGCCGCCGCATCAGGTCGTGGTTGAGGGCGACGTCGACCGACATCTCGCCGTCATACTCGAAATCGACCTTGCGCTGGTCGAGGAGGGCCACGGTCTCGCGCATCCGTTCCGTCCGCGGCCGGGCCGGATTGCCGAAGTTGGAGTAGGACAGGAGCGCGACGCGCGGCTCCAGCCCCATGGCGCGGGCCTGCGCCGCGGCCTGGACGGCGATCGAGGCCATCTCCTCTGCGGTCGGCAGTTCGTTGACCGTGGTGTCGGCCATCAGCACCGTCTGGCCCTTGGCGAGCAGCACCGTCATGCCGAAGACGACCTGGTCCGGCTCGGGGTCGATGACACGCCGGATCTCGTCGAAGGCGTCGAAATAGTTGCGCGTCAGGCCGGTGACCAGCGCATCGGCATCGCCGCAGGCGACCATCAGGGCGGCGAAGACGTTGCGGTCCTGGTTGACGAGGCGCTGGCAGTCGCGGTGGAGGAAGCCGTTGCGCTGCATCCGGGTATAGAGGAAGTCGGTGTAGCGGCGGTTCTCACGGCTGAGCCGGGCGTTGTGGATCTCGATCCCGTCGTGCCGCGGCAGCCCGATCGACCGCATGGTCTCGAAGATGCGCTCCTCGCGGCCGATCAGCACCGGGGTGCCGAAGCCGCCGTTGGCGTACTGCACCGCCGCCCGGATCACCTTCTCCTCCTCGCCCTCGGCGAAGACGACGCGGCGGGGGTTCGCCTTCACCTTCTCGAAGATGAACTGCAGGATGTCGGCGGTCGGGTTGAGGCGGGCGCGGAGCTGCCGGCGGTAGGCGCCCATGTCGGTGATCGGGCGCCGGGCGACGCCCGAATCCATGGCGGCGCGCGCGACCGCGGCCGGCACCGTCTCGATCAGCCGGGGATCGAAGGGAACGGGGATGATGTATTCCGGCCCGTAGCGCAGCCGGCGGCCGGAATAGGCGCTGTCGAGCTCGTCCGGCACGTCCTCGCGCGCCAGCGTCGCCAGGGCCTCGACGGCGGCGATCTTCATCGCGTCGTTGATGGTCGAGGCACGGACGTCGAGCGCGCCGCGGAAGATGTAGGGGAAGCCCAGGACGTTGTTGACCTGGTTGGGATAGTCCGAGCGACCGGTCGCCATGATCGCGTCGGGGCGCACCTCGCGCACCAGTTCCGGCCGGATCTCGGGGTCGGGGTTGGCCATGGCGAAGATGATCGGCCGGTCGGCCATGCTCTTCGCCATCGCGCCCGACAGCGCGTCCTTGACCGAGAGGCCGAAGAAGACGTCGGCCCCCTCGATCGCCTCGGCCAGCGTGCGGGCCTTCGTCGGCACCGCATGGGCCGACTTCCACTGGTTCATGCTCTCGGTGCGGCCCTGCCAGATCACCCCCTTGGTGTCGCACAGGATGGCGTTCTCGTGCGGCAGGCCCATCGACTTCAGGAGCTCGACGCAGGCGATCGAGGCCGAGCCGGCGCCGTTGATGACCATGCGGACGTCGCGCAGCTCGCGCCCGGTCAGGTGCAGGGCGTTGACGAGGCCGGCGGCGGCGACGATCGCCGTGCCGTGCTGGTCGTCATGGAAGACCGGGATGTCGAGCAGCTCGCGCAGGCGCTGCTCGATGATGAAGCACTCGGGCGCCTTGATGTCCTCGAGATTGATGCCGCCGAAGGTCGGCCCGAGGAAGCGCACGCAGTTGACGAACTCGTCGACGTCGCGGGTGTCGACCTCGAGGTCGATCGAATCGACGTCGGCGAAGCGCTTGAAGAGGACCGACTTGCCCTCCATCACCGGCTTCGAGGCCAGCGCGCCGAGGTCGCCCAGGCCGAGCACGGCGGTGCCGTTGGAGATGACGGCGACGAGATTGCCCTTGGCCGTGTAGTCGTAGGCCTTGGCCGGGTCCTTCTCGATGTGCAGGCAGGGCACGGCCACGCCGGGCGAATAGGCCAGCGACAGGTCGCGCTGGGTCGTCAGCGGCTTGGTCGGGGTGATCTCGATCTTGCCGGGCTTGCCTTGCGCGTGGAACTGCAAGGCCTCTTCTTCCGTGACACGGTTGTCGGTGTCTTCCATGGCGCGTCTCGAAACCCTCCCAGCGAGGCCCCTGAACGGACCCTCGGATTAAGCGGCCGAACATAGTGCCCGACCAGCAACGGCGTTGCCTAGCGCGAAGCGTTCGCTGGGAAGGAAGCGCCGGGGCGGGCGTCCCCGGCGCCGCGCTCAGACGATGGTGAGGTCGTCCTCGCTCAGTTCCTTGCTGGTGACCCCGACGAGGGTGATGGTGTTGCCGCCGCCGAGATCGACGATGGCGTCGCCGGCGATGTCGGTGACGTGCGCGAGGAAGCTCGCGAAATCGACGATGTCGCCGCCATTGGCGTCGGAGGCGATCTCCAGCTGGTCGACCCCGACCTCGAAGTCGAGGATGCGGTCGACCCCGCTGTCGTCGAGGAAGACGAAGACGTCCTCGCCGTTGCCGCCGGTCAGCGTGTCGGCGCCGCGGTCGCCCGCGACCCGGTCGTCGCCCTCGCCGCCGTCGAGCACGTCCTTGCCCTGGCCGCCACGCAGCGTGTCGGCGCCTTCGCCCGCGAGCAGGCTGTCGTTGTCGGCGCCGCCGTTCACCTGGTCGTCGCCGTTGCCGCCGTCGACCGTGTCGGCGCCGAGGTCGCCGTTCAGGATGTCGCCGCCCTTGCCGCCGCGGACGAGGTCGTCGCCCTGGCCGCCCCAGATGGTGTCGTCGCCCGTGCTGTTGCCGGCGACGTCGTCGCCCCACAGCGTGTCGTTGCCCTTGCCGGCGGCCAGGAAGTCGTTGCCGGCGGCGCCGACGACGCTGTCGTTGCCGTCGTAGGAGACGAGGATGTTGTTGCCGCTGTTGCCGACCATGATGTTGGCGAGATCGTTGCCGTCGGCGTTCAGGTTGGCCTGGCCCTGCATGGTCAGGTTGGGAATGAAGTCGGGCAGCGCGACCGATGCCGAGGTGTTGACGAGACCGATGCCGTCCTCCTCGTCGACCGCGTCCAGCTCCTGGAAGCTGGCGATCGTGATCGCCTTGCCGCCCGGCTCGGGCAGCGGCCCCGGATCGTCCGGCGGCGGCGGGGGCGGCGGGGCCGTGTGGGTCCCCTTGGAATCCTGCACCAGCTCGATGCCCTTGGCGTAGAGCGCCGCGAGCTCGGCGTCCGAGAAGCTGACGGACAGCGCCCGGACGACGTCGTCGGTGCCGGCGTCGTCGAACTGCACCAGCGCCGCCTCGTCGCGGGAATCGAGCAGGTAGAGGTCGTTGCCGGTGCCGCCGGCGAAGGCGTCGACGCCGGCGCCCCCGTCCAGGGTGTCGGCGCCGGCGCCGCCGACCAGCGTGTCCTTGCCGCCGCCGCCGGCGATCAGGTTGGCGCCGCCGTTGCCGACGAGCGAATCGTCGCCGGCGTCGCTGCCGAGGAGGTCCTCGAAGCCCGACAGCCGGTCGCCCGCCGCATCGCCGCCGGCCTGGGCGCCGTCGATGGCGAGGCTGACGACGACCCCGTCCTCGGAATCGGTGTAGGCGACGGCGTCGCGGCCGCCGCCGCCGGCGAGCGTGTCCGCTCCGGCCCCGCCTTCGATGCGGTCGTCACCCTCGTCGCCGGCGATGGTGTCGTCCCCGGCGCCGCCGGAAAGCGTGTCGGCGTCCGCGCCGCCCGAGATCGTGTCGGCCCCGTCGGCACCCGCGATCCAGTCCTTGCCGGCCCCGCCGTCGAGGCGGTTGTCCAGGGAATCGCCGGCCAGCGTGTCCGCCGCGCCGGTGCCGATCACCCCTTCGATATCGGCGAACTCGTCGTCTTCCGCGTCGCCGCCGTCGCCGGTGCCGGCGGCGAGGTCCACCGCCACCCCGGCCGCCGAGCCGGCGAAGGTGAGGATGTCGAAGCCTTCGCCGCCGTCGATGGCGTCGCCCCCCTGGCCGCCCTCGATCGTGTCGGCGCCGTTGCCGCCGGCCAGCGTGTCGTCGTCCTCGCCGCCCGACAGGACGTCGTTGCCGAGCCCGCCGTCGATGTCGTCGGCGCCGGCCTCGCCGAAGATCGTGTCCGCGTCCGCGTCGCCGAAGAGTTCGTCCTGGCCGGCGCCGCCGAGAATCGAATCGTTGCCCTGATCGCCGTGGATGGTGTCGGCGCCGTTGCCGCCGAACAGCGAATCGAGGCCGTTGCCGCCGTAGATGGAATCGTTGCCGCCGTCGAAGTCGCGCTCGTCGACGAGGTCGTTGCCGTCGCCGCCGAGCAGCGTATCGCCGCCGTTGCCGCCGAGGATCCGGTCGTCGCCGGTGTCGCCGAGGATACTGTCGGCGTCGCCGGCGCCGAGCAGCGTGTCGTTGCCCTGGCCACCCTGGACCGTGTCGAGGCCGTCGCCGGCATCGACCGAATCGTTGCCCTGGCCGCCGACGATGCTGTCGGCCCCCGAGCCGCCGTCGACCGTGTCGTTGTGGGTGCCGCCGTCGATCGTGTCGTTGCCGCTGCCGCCCTCGAGCGCGTCCGAGCCGGCCTCGCCGAAGATCGTGTCCGCCTCGGCATCGCCGTCGACCGCGTCCGCTCCGTCGCCGCCATAGACGAGATCGGCGCCGTTGCCGCCGGCGATGGTGTCGTTGGCGAGGCCGCCCCACAGCGAATCGTCGCCGTCGTCGCCGAGGATGCTGTCGTTGTTGCCGTCGCCGTCGATGGCGTCGGCGCCGTTGCCGCCGCGGAGCGTGTCGACGCCGTTGCCGCCGGACAGGCTGTCCGCGCCCTCGCCGCCGTCGAGCAGGTCGTCGCCGTCGTCGCCG
>NZ_JAYSFE010000058.1:0-20865 GCF_041913585.1 Allostella sp. | reverse complement strand
GCCGAACAGCGAATCGTCGCCATTGCCGCCGGCGATCGTATCGTTGCCGTTGCCGCCGAGGACGGTGTCGTTGCCGGTATTGTCGTCGCCGTCGGGCCAGATGTCGTTGCCGTCGGTAAGTACGATCGCGGCCATGGTCGTCCCTCCTTGCGGCGGCCAGGAGACCGGTCGGCGGTCCCTCGTCCGCCCCCCTCGGCGGACCCTGGCGGCAGGCCGCGACTCGACGCGGCCGGGATGCGCCAAACTTAGGCGAAGGACGAATCGCCGATCAACCCGTAGCGGCAGCGGTTCGGCGCTCGCCCACAGGTAGACGGGAGGCGATTCGCGAGGGCGGGCGCGAAGACCGCGAGTCGTGCTATCGCACTGCGGCCATGGCCGCCCCCACCGCACCCCCTCTCGCCGAGCGCGACGATGCCGCCGCATCGCCGGTCATGGCGCAGTTCCTGGCGATCAAGCGCGCCCATCCCGACTGCCTGCTGTTCTACCGGATGGGCGACTTCTACGAGCTCTTCTTCGCCGATGCCGAGGCGGCCGCGGCGGCCCTCGACATCGCGCTCACCAGCCGCGGCACCCATGCCGGCCAGCCGATCCCGATGTGCGGCGTGCCGGCCCACGCCGCCGAGGCCTACCTGGCGCGCCTCATCCGGCAGGGTCACCGCGTCGCCATCTGCGAGCAGGCGGAGGACCCGGCCGAGGCGAAGCGACGCGGCAACCGCGGGCCGCTGCGGCGCGCCGTGGTGCGGATCGTCACCCCCGGCACGATCACCGAGGAAACGCTGCTCGACGCCCGCCGCAACAACTATCTGGCGGCGGTCGCCGACGCCACCGGCGGCCTGGCGCTCGCTTGGCACGACCTCTCGACCGGGGAGCTCGCGGCCCAGCCGCTGGAGGCGGCCGCCCTGCCGGCGGCGCTCGCCCGTCTCGCGCCGGGCGAGGTGCTGGTGTCCGAGCGGGTGCTCGGCCAGCCCGAGATCGCCGCCGCGCTGGCCGACTGGAAACCGCGGCTGACGCCCCTGCCGACGGCGCGCTTCGACAGCGAGAACGGCCGCCGCCGCGCCTGCGAGGCCTACGGCGTCGAGACGCTGGACGCGTTCGGGGCGTTCGGCCGCGCCGAGACCGCGGCCATGGGCGCGCTGCTCGACTATGTCCGCCTCACCCAGCTCGGCCGCCAGCCGCGCCTGCGGCCGCCGCAGCGCCTCGAGAGCGGCGCCGTGCTGCAGATCGATCCCGCCAGCCGCCGCAACCTGGAGCTGTTCGAGACGCTGTCGGGCGAGCGCCGCGGCAGCCTGCTCGCCACCCTCGACCGCACCCTGACCGGCGCCGGCGCGCGCCTGCTGGCGGCCGACCTCGGCGCGCCGATGACCGAGCCCGCGGCGATCGCCCGCCGCCACGACATGGTGGCGGCCGTCGTGGCCGATCCCGACCTGCGGCGCGACCTGCGGGCGATGCTGGGCGCCGTGCCCGATCTCGAGCGCGCCGTGCAGCGGCTGGCGCTGGGCCGCGGCGGGCCCCGCGACCTCGCCGCCCTGCGCGACGGGCTGGCGGCGGCGGGACGCCTCGGCGAACGCCTCGACATGCCGGGCTTCCCGCCGCTCCCGGAGGGGCTCGTCGCCTGCCGCCGCGACCTCGGCGACCATGGCGCGCTGGTCGGGCGCCTCGCCCGGACGCTCGGCCCGGACCTGCCGCTCCTCGCCCGCGACGGCGGCTTCGTCGCGGCGGGCCACAGCCCCGACCTCGACGCGCTGCGGGCGCTGCGCGACGACAGCCGGCGCATGATCGCCGGGCTGCAGGCCCGCTACGCGGCCGAGACCGGCATCGCCAGCCTGAAGATCCGCCACAACAACGTGCTCGGCTACTATGTCGAGATCGGCGCCGTCCACGCCGAGAAGCTGCGTACGGCCGAGGGCTTCATCCATCGCCAGACCATGGCGAGCGCCATGCGCTTCACCACGGTCGAGCTGGGCGAACTGGAGAGCCGCATCGCCACCGCCGCCGACAAGGCGCTGGCGCTCGAACTGGAGATATTCGACACGCTGGCCGCGGCCGTGCTCGCCGAGGCGGCGCCGATCGCGACCGCGGCCGCCGCCGTCGCCCGCCTCGACGTCACCGCCGCGCTGGCCGAGCGCGCGGTCGAGGGCGGCTGGTGCCGGCCCGAGATCGACGACGGCTTCGACTTCGTGGTCGAGGGCGGGCGCCATCCGGTCGTCGAGGCGGCGCTGGCCGCCGATGCCGGCGGCTTCGTCGCCAACGACTGCCGGCTCGGCGACGGCGACCGGCTGTGGCTGCTGACCGGGCCCAACATGGCCGGCAAGTCGACCTTCCTGCGCCAGAACGCGCTGATCGCCATCCTCGCCCAGGCCGGTGCCTTCGTGCCGGCGCGGCGGGCCCGGATCGGCATCGTCGACCGGCTGTTCAGCCGGGTCGGTGCGGCCGACGACCTCGCCCGCGGCCGATCGACCTTCATGGTCGAGATGGTCGAGACGGCCGCCATCCTGAACCAGGCGACGCGGCGGTCCTTCGTCATCCTCGACGAGATCGGCCGCGGCACCGCCACCCATGACGGGCTCGCCATCGCCTGGGCGACGGTCGAGCACCTGCACGACGTCAACCGCTGCCGCGCGCTCTTCGCCACCCACTATCACGAGCTGACGGCGCTGGCGGCGCGGCTGGCCGACCTCGCCTGCCACACCATGCGGGTGCGGGAGTGGCAGGGCAGCGTCGTCTTCCTGCACGAGGTGGCGCCCGGCGCCGCCGACCGCTCCTACGGCATCCACGTCGCCCGCCTGGCCGGGCTGCCGGCCGCCGCCGTCGCCCGCGCCGAGACCGTCCTCGCCGCCCTCGAGAAGGGCGAGACCGCGGGCGCGACGACGCGGCTGGCGGAGGACCTGCCGCTGTTCGCCGCCCTGCGCGAGCCCCCGGCCCGCGCCCCGATGCCGGCGGCCGGCCCGTCGCCGCTCGCGGCGGCGGTGGCGGCGCTCGACGTCGACGGCCTCTCCCCCCGCCAGGCCCTCGACCGCCTCTACGAACTGAAGGCGCTGCTGCCATGACCGAACGACCGCCGATCCGTCCCTTCGTGCCGGCCGACGCCGGCGCCTTCCGGCGGCTGCGGCTGCGGGCGCTGGCCGCCCACCCCGAGGCGTTCGGCAATTCGGTCGCCGACGAGGAGGCCACCCAGATGACGACCGTCGCCGAGCGGCTGGCCCGCGGCGACACCTTCGGCGCGTTCGCCGCGGCCGGGCCGGTCGGCATGGCCGGCTTCTTCCAGGAGACCGGCGAAAAGCGGCGGCACAAGGGCCTGCTGTGGGGCGTCTATGTCGACCCCGACCATCGCGGCACCGGGCTTGCCGGCCGGCTCGTCGACCGCGTCCTCGAGCACGCCGCCGGGCGGGTCGAGATGCTCTATCTCGGCGTCGCGGTGGAGAACCGGCCGGCGCGGCGGCTCTACGAAGCCCGCGGTTTCGTCGCCATCGGCGTCGAGCCGCACGCCTTCAAGCTCGCCGACCGCTATGTCGACGAACTGATGATGGTGCGGTTCCTGACGGCGCCGCCCGCGTCTTTCGCCGGGTTGCGCGCTATATTGTCGGCCATATGACCGTCACCGTCACCCGTCCTCGCGCCATCGTCGACCGCGGCGAGCTGCTGCGGCAGGTCGACGCCGTCGCCGCCCGCCACCTGCCGCCGGACCAGTTCCGCGCCGAGCTCCTGAAGCTCGCGCGCGGTGCGCTGGAGCAGGGCCGAGCGGAGGTGATGCGCCGGTTCTACGCCAACCAGCGCGGCGCCGAGGCGGCGCGCGGCCTCGCCCATCTGATGGACCAGGTGATCCGGGTCCTGCATGACGCGACCGTGTCGCACGTCCATGTCGTCGCCAACCCGACCACCTCGGAACGGCTCGCCATCGTCGCGGTCGGCGGCTACGGCCGGGCCGAGCTCGCCCCCTACTCGGACGTCGACCTGCTCTTCCTGCTGCCATGGAAGTCGACGCCGCACACCGAGCAGGTGGTGGAGTACCTGCTCTACCTGCTCTGGGATCTCGGCCTCAAGGTCGGGCACGCCACCCGCTCGGTGGCGGAGTGCCTGCGCCAGGCGAAGGCCGACCAGACGGTGCGCACGGCGCTCCTGGAGGCGCGCTGGCTGTGGGGCGACCAGGCGCTCTATGCCGAACTGCGCCGGAGCTACGAGCAGGAGATCCAGAGCCGCGACGTCGTCGGCTTCATCGACGCGAAGCTGAAGGAGCGCGACGAGCGGCACCGCCGCCTCGGCGACAGCCGCTACCTGCTGGAGCCCAACCTGAAGGAGGGGAAGGGCGGGCTGCGCGACCTGCACACGCTCTTCTGGATCGCCAAGTACGCCTACCGGGTGGACGAGGTGGCGGCGCTCGTCGACCGCGGCGTCCTGTCGGCGGAGGAGGCGCAGGGGTTCGCGCGGGCCCACGACCTGCTGTGGACGGTGCGCTTCTATCTGCACGACATCGCCGGCCGGGCCGAGGAGCGCCTGACCTTCGACATGCAGTCGGAGATCGGCCGCCGCCTCGGCTACACCGACCATGCCGGCGCGCGCGGCGTCGAGCGCTTCATGAAGCACTATTTCCTGGTCGCCAAGGATGTCGGCGACCTGACGCGCATCCTGTGCGCGGCGCTCGAGGCCGAGCACAAGAAGGCCGCGCCGCCGCTCCTCAGCCGGCTCGGCCTGCGCCGGCGCCGGGTCGAGGGCTTCGCGATCGAGGGCGCGCGGCTGGCACTGACCGCGCCGAGCGCCTTCCGCGACGACCCGGTCAACCTGCTGCGGCTCTTCCACGCCGCCCAGGAGAGCGGGCTCGACATCCATCCCGCGGCCCTGAAGCAGGTCACCCGCGACCTGCAGCGGGTCGACAACCGGCTGCGCCGCGACCCCGAGGCCAACCGGCTCTTCGTCGAGATCCTGACGTCGCGCAAGGATCCCGAGCATGTGCTGCGGCGGATGAGCGAGGCCGGCCTGTTCGGGAAGTTCGTGCCCGATTTCGGGCGCGTCGTCGGGCAGATGCAGTACGACATGTACCATGTCTACACGGTCGACGAGCACACGATCTTCGCGCTGGGCATCCTGTCCCGGATCGAGCGCGGCCTGCTGAAGGGCGACCACCCCGTGGCGAGCGAGGTCATGCCGACGGTGGCGTCGCGCCGCTCGCTCTACGTCGCCCTGCTGCTGCACGACATCGCCAAGGGCCGCGGCGGCGACCATTCCGTGCTCGGGGCCGAGATCGCGCTCAAGCTCGGGCCGCGCTTCGGCCTCGCGCCGGAAGAGACCGAGACGGTGGCGTGGCTGGTGCGCCACCACCTCCTGATGTCGAACACCGCCTTCAAGCGCGACATCGACGATCCCAAGACGATCGCCGACTTCGTCGCCGAGGTGCAGTCGCCCGAGCGGCTGAAACTGCTGCTGGCGCTGACGGTCGCCGACATCCGCGCCGTCGGGCCCAAGGTGTGGAACAGCTGGAAGGCGACGCTGCTGCGCGAGCTCTATCACCGCACCGCCGAGGCGCTGTCGGGCGGGATCGGCGTGCAGCCGCAGTCGGCCCGCATCGCCGCCGCCAAGGAACGCCTGCGCGCCGCGCTCGCCGACTGGGACGACGACAGTTTCGCCCTCTTCGCCGACGTCATCTATCCCGCCTACTGGCTCGGCCTCGACGTCGAGACCCAGGCCCGCCACGCCCGCATCATCCGCTCGGCCGAGCGCGAGGGGCGTCCGCTGACGGTCGACACCCGCGTCGACCCGGCCCGCGGCGTCACCGACGTCACCATCTACACCGCCGACCATCCGGGCCTCTTCTCGCGCATCGCCGGCGCGCTCGCCGTCGCCGGCGCCAACATCGTCGACGCCCGCATCCACACCCTGGCCAACGGCATGGCGCTCGACAGCTTCGCGGTGCAGGACGCCAGCGGCGGCACCTTCGACCGGCCGGACCGGCTCGCCCGCCTCGCCGTGATGGTCGAGCAGTCGCTCGACGGGCGCCTGTCGCCGGCGGCCGAACTGCGGCGGCCGGTGCCGTTCGCGCCGGCGACGCGCACCCTGGCGCTGGCGCCGCGGGTGCTGGTCGACAACAACGCCTCGGCCACCCATACGGTGATCGAGGTCAACGGCCGCGACCGGCCGGGCCTCCTCGCCGACCTGACACGCGCACTGACGCGCCAGGGCGTGCAGATCGCGACGGCGCGCATCTCGACCTATGGCGAGAAGGTCGTCGACGTCTTCTACGTCAAGGACGTGTTCGGCCTGAAGGTCGACAAGGAGGCCAAGACCCGCGCCATCCGCGCCGCGATCCTCGCCGTCTTCGGCACGGCGGAAGGGGAGCCGGCCGCGGCCCCGCCGCGGCCGGCGCGGACGCGGCGGCTCGCGGCCGGGCAGGGGGTGTGAGGCGCCGAACGAATGCCGAACGAATCACGATCGCTTATGGGTCTGCGACTCGGAGGCGAATCACGGAACGTCCAATGAACGGGCCAGGAGTCGCGGCGAGTCGCGGCCGACTCGGAGCGACGGTACCGGAATACCCCAGAGGGACCGCTCCGCGGTGAACCCGGCGCTCCACCGCGAGAACGGTTTCGCCGGGCTCGACGACGAGGGCTGGCGCCGCCTGCACGAGGAACTGCTGGGCGACCTGCCGCGCCGCAACTGCTACGCGCCGCACATCGACGCCATTCACCGCCGGGCGTTCGGGGCGGTGCGCGCGCGCATCCTGCGCGCCGCCGACGCGCCGCCGGCCGCGCCCGTCGCCTACTGGGTGCCGAAGAAGAACGACGAGGGAAGGGGCGGACCGCAGCGCCGGCACAGCTTGCTGCAGCCGGTCGAGGAGGCGATGTGGATGCTGGTCGGCGCCGCGGCGATCGCCGCGGCCGAGCCGGCCCTCGACCGCGACCGGGTCCATTCCAGCCGGCCGGCGGCGGCCGGCGAGCCCGGCCTGCTGACCCCGCCCGAACGCTGGACGCGATCCTTCTCGGCGGCGGTCGACGCCGCCATCGCCGGGGCGGGAGCGGTCGCGCGCCTCGACGTCGCCCGCTGCGGCGAGCGCATCGACCGCGGGCGCCTGCTCGCGATCCTGCACGAATCCGGAATCGGGCCCGGGTGGCTCGACGCGGCGTCGCGCCTCTTCGCCAGTTGCCGGCCGAGCCTCGGGCCGACCGGTCTGCCGATCACCGGCTTCGTCGGCGCCAGCTTCGTCACCATCGCGCTGACGCCGCTCGACCGCTGGTGCCGGGAGCATGGGGTCGCCTCGGTGCGGATGATGGACGACACGGTCCTGCCGGCGCCCGACCTCGACGCCGCGGCAAAGGCGGCCGAGGGTGCCCGCGGCGCCCTGGCCGGGATCGGGCTCGCGGTCCATCCGGGCAAGACCGTGGTCCAGTCGAGTGCCGCCTTCCGGGCCGAGCGGCTGCGCGACCGCGCCCGCATGCCCGGGCCAGCCTGGAGCGCCGACGAGGTGCTCGCCCTCTTCCGGGCGACGCCGGAGGACGATCCGCGCTTCCAGCCGATCGCCGACGCCGCCCTGGCCCGTCTGGCGGCCGCGGGCGACCGCCGCGCGCTGCCGCACCTGATGGACCGGTTCGCGCACGCGCCGGCCGCCGCCCGCACCTACGCCATCCACATCGCCCGCTTCATGGACGACCAGGCCGTGACCGACCGGATGGCGGCGCTCCTCGTCGGCGCCCGCCGGACGCTCCACCCCTGGCAATGGGCCTGGGGCCTGTCGGCCTTCCGCAACGCTCCCCGGGTGCCGGGCGCGTTCGCCCGCGGTCTGTCCGGGCTGCTCGCCGACCCGGCCGTTCCGGTGGTGGTGCGGGTCGCCGCCGCCGCCATCCGGACCCGGTTCTCGACGCGCGCGGACTGGATCGAGCTGGAGCGGCAGATCGGGCAGATCCGCTCGCAGCACACCCGTGCGGCGATCGCCTGGGGCCTCGCCCACCGTCCCGCCGCCGAGCGCCGCCCGCTGCTGCGGCAATGGAGCGCCCGCGATCCGTTGATCCAGCTGGTGGCGGCCGCCCTCGACCCGCCCGACGCCGGCCCGTGACCGGCGCCGGCGGCCCGGCCGGGCCGGGCGAGGCGGACTGGCTCGCCGCGCGCGCGACGCTGCTGTACGAAATGGCGCGCGACGAGCTGTTCGCGCCGCACTGGAAGCTGGTCGCCCAGCACGCGTTCGACCGGGTCCGCGACGCGATCCTGGCGGAGGCGCCGCTGACGCCGCCCTGCCCCTATCTGCGGGTGCGCCACGAGCATGGCGGCACCCCGCCCTTCGGCGAGCGCGCGGACGCCGCCGCCGGCCCCGTCGAGCGCACCCTCCTGCTGCTCTTCGCCGCCGCCGCGATGCGCCACATGGAGCCCGTCCTCGACCGCGGCCGGGTGTTCTCGGCGCTGCCGGCGCGGAGCGGGGAAGGGCTGCTGCTGGCGTCCTCGGACTGGTGGTCGGACTGCTACCGGCGGGCGACGCAGGAGGCGGTCGACGATCCCCGCTGGTCGCACATGGTGCAGGTCGACGTCGCGCACGCCAACGAGGGCATCGACCGGCGGGCGCTGCTGGCCGGCCTCGCCGCCGCCGGCCTGCCGCCGGCCTGGAGCCGGATCGGCCGCCGGCTCGACCGTGCCCTGGCGCCGACCGTCGGGGCGGCGGGATTCCTCTACGACCTGATGGCGAGCGGCGCGCTCGCCACGCTCGCGCTGCGGCCGCTCGACACGCCGGCGGCCGGGCCGGAGCGGCCGTCCTTCCGGCTCATCGACAGCATCCTGCTGCCCGCCGGCGATGCCGCCGACGCGGAGCGCGTCGCCGACGAGATCCGGACGCGGCTGCGGCGGATGGGCCTGTCCGCCAACCCCCGCAAGAGCCGCGTCACGACCCGGACGGCGTTCGCCGAGGAGCGGCACCGCACCCGCCGCTACCGGGCCGAAGCGGACGGGGTCGACGCCGCACGGCGGGTGATCGCCGATCTGGCGGCCTTCGGCAGCCACGCCGCCCGGGCCGAGGAATGGGCACTCGTCACCCTGGCGCGGGCGGGCGACCCCGTCGCCCTCGACCACGCGATCGCGGGCTTCGCTGCCGAACCCTGGGCGGCGCGCATCCGCGCCCTCTACCTGCGCGAGTTCGTGGCCGACCCGGCGGTCCTCGGCCGCTTCGCCGGCGAACTCGCGGCCGCCGCCGAGCGTCTCCATTCCTGGCAGTGGATGTGGGCGCTGGCGGTGCTGTGGGCAGCGCCGGCGCTGCCGCCGCCGCTGGCCCGCATGGTCGCGACGATCGCCCGGTCCGGGCGCTTTCCCGACCCGGTGCGGGCGGCGGCCGCCATCGTCTGGGCCCGCTTCGCGACGGCGGCCGGCTGGCAGGCGCTCGAACAGGCGGCCGGCGACGCGCGATCCGCCCACTTGCGTGCGGCAATCGCCTTCGGTTTCCGCTACCGTTCGGCCGCGGCGCGACGGACGACGCTCGCCGACTGGGCCCGACGGGACCCCGAGGTCGCGCTCGTCGCCGGCGCGATCGACCGCGAGGCGGACGGCACCACCCGTCCGGACCAACCACCAGGAGCATCGGACGGGGCATGACGAGCGAAGTGACGGACGAGATGACGGGCGCGCTGCGCGTCGACCTGGCGGCGGCGCTGCGCTGGGCGGCGCGCCTGGGCCTGAACGAGGGCGTCGACAACCATTTCTCGGTCGCGGTGCCGGATGCCGGCGGGCAGGTCCGCGGCGACCGCTTCCTCATCAACCCCTACGGCTGGCACTGGTCGGAGATCACCGCCTCCTCGCTCTGCCTCTGCGACGCCGACGGCACCGTGCTGGAGGGCGAGGGGCCGGTCGAGGATAGCGCCTTCTTCATCCACAGCCGCATCCATCTGAAGGCGCCGCATGCCGTCGCCGTCCTGCATACCCACCAGCCGCACGCGACCGCGCTGACGCTGCGCAAGCGGATGCGGCTCGAGATGTGCGAGCAGAACGCCCTCATGTTCGACGGCCGCATCGCCTATGACGAGATCTATGCCGGCCTGGCGCTCGACCGCTCGGAGGGCGACCGGCTCGCCGACGGTCTCGGCAGCGCCAGCGTCCTGATGCTGGCGAGCCACGGCGTGATCGCCGTCGGCCCGACGGTCGCCGACGCCTTCAACGACCTCTACTACCTGGAGCGGGCCTGCATGTTCCAGATCCTCGCCCGCTCCGACGGCGAGGAGTTGCGCACCATTCCCGACGAGGTGCGCCGGCACACCCGCCAGCAGATGGCGGGCGACCTCCCCAAGGTCGCGCAACGCCATTTCGCCGCGATCAAGCGGATGCTCGACCGTCAGGAGCCGGAATACCGCCACTGAGCGGCGGGCGTCAGGCGAACGCCGCCCGGCGGTAGGAGAGCGCCTCGGCGACATGGATGCGGCGCACGCGGTCGACCGCCTCGAGGTCGGCCAGCGTGCGGGCGACGCGCAGTACCCGGTGCCAGCCGCGCGCCGACAGGCGCAGGCGGTCGGCGGCGTCGGCGAGGAGGCGCTTGCCGTCGGGCTCCGGGTCGGCGATGGCGTCGAGCAACTCGCCGTCGGCCTCGGCGTTGCAGGCGACGCCGGCCGCGCCGAGCCGCTCGAAGCGGGCGCGCTGGCGTTCGCGCGCGGCGGCGACGCGGGCGGCGACGGCGGCCGATCCCTCGGAGGGCGGCGGCAGCGCGAGGTCGGCCGCGGTCACCGCCGGCACGTCGACATGGAGGTCGATGCGGTCAATGAGCGGGCCGGACAGCCGGGCCTGGTAGTCGCGGGCGCAGGCCGGCGCCCGGGCGCAGGCGACGGCCGGGTCGTCGAGATGGCCGCAGCGGCAGGGATTCATCGCCGCCACGAGCTGGAATCGCGCCGGATAGGCGACGTGGGCCTGGGCGCGGGCGACGACGGCACGGCCGGATTCGAGCGGCTGGCGCAGCGCCTCCAGCGCCGGCCGCTGGAACTCCGGCAGCTCGTCGAGGAAGAGGACGCCGCGATGGGCGAGCGAGACCTCGCCCGGCCGCGCGCGCGGGCCGCCGCCGACGAGCGCCGCCTGGGAGGCGGAATGGTGCGGGTCGCGGAACGGCCGGCGCCGGCTGATCCGGCCGTCGGCGAGCAGGCCGGCGACGGAATGGATCAGCGACACCTCCAGCGCCTCGGCCGGGGTGAGCGGCGGCAGCAGGCCCGGCAGGCGGGCCGCCAGCATCGACTTGCCCGAGCCGGGGGGCCCGACCATCAGCAGGTTGTGGCCGCCGGCGGCGGCGACTTCGAGGGCGCGCTTGGCGGTTTCCTGCCCCTTGACCGCGGCGAGGTCCGGCAGCGCGCCGGCATCGTCGGCCAGCCGCGGGCGTGGCGCGGTCAGGAGCTGCGTGCCCTTCACATGGTTGACCAGCGACAGCAGGGTCGGCGGCGCGACGATCGCCATCTCCCCCGCCCAGGCCGCCTCGCCGCCCGAGGCCGCGGGGCAGATCAGGCCGCGGCCCTGGCCGTTGGCGTGGACCGCCGCCGGCAGCACGCCCGCGACCGGCGCCAGCGCGCCGTCGAGCGCGAGCTCGCCGAGGGCCACGAACTCCGCCATCGCGTCGGCCGGCAGCACGCCCATGGCGACGAGCAGGCCGAGCGCGATCGGCAGGTCGAAATGGCTGCCCTCCTTCAGGAGATCGGCCGGCGACAGGTTGACGGTGATCCGCTTCGGCGGCAGCGCCAGCCCCATGGCGGCGAGCGCGGCGCGCACCCGCTCGCGGCTCTCCGCCACCGCCTTGTCCGGCAGGCCGACCAGCGCGAAGGCCGGCAGGCCCGCCGCCATCTGCACCTGGACGTCGACCGCGCGGACCTCGATCCCCTGGAACGCCACCGTCGCGATCCGCGCGACCATCTGCCCTCCCTCTGCTGCCATCGAGTGTAGAGGCCGGCACGCGCCCGTGTCACCCGTCGGCGGCCGCCAGCCGGCGCGCCAGGAAGCCGCGGAAGGCGGCGGCCGCCGGCGACAGCGACCGCCCGCGCGGCTGGACGATGCCGATGTCGCGGTGCATCGGTCGACCGGCGAGCGGCACCGCCTTCAGCCGCGACAGGTCGAGCCGCACGGCGAAGATGCGCGGCACGAAGGAGACGCCGAACCCCGCCTCGGCGAGCGCCAGCAGGGTCGTCAGGTTCATCGCCTCGTAGGCCGGCTGGACGGCGAGCCCGAAGCGGGCGAAGGCGTCGTCGACCATCGCCCGCACGCTGGTCCCCACCGCCGGCACCAGCAGCGGCTGGTCGACCAGTTCCGGCAGGCGCAGCGACCGGCGCGCGGCGAGCGGGTGGCCGACCGCCATGACGGCCACCGAATCGTCGCGGAACAGCGGCTCGAACAGCAGGTCGCGATGCGCCGGCGGCGCCCGGGCGAGGAGGCCGAAGGCGGCCTCGCCCGTCGCCACCGCCTCCAGCGCCCGGCCTTCCGGCGCATCGATCATGCCGATCTCGACCCCCGGATGGCCGGCGCGGAACTCGGCCATCGCCGGCGGCAGGATGGTCGCCGCCATCGACGGCAGGGTGGCGACGACGAAGCGCCCGCGCCGCAGCGCCGCCTCGTCGCGCAGCGCGTCGGCCGCGCCGTGGAGCTGGTCGAGGGCCTGCAGGGCGGCGGTGCCGAGACGCTCGCCCTCGGCCGTCGGCACCACCGAGCGCGTGGTGCGGTGGAAGAGGCGGACGCCGAGCCGGTCCTCGAGTTCGCGGATACGGGCGCTGACCGCGGGCGGCGAGACCCGCAGGCGCTCGGCCGCCAGCCGGAAGCTCCGCGTCTCCGCCACCGCGAGGAAGGTCAGGATCTGGGTCAGGGTGTAATTGATCATCCTGTCTGCTCAATCCATCAGACTTTGCGAATAGTCTGATCAATCGGGCTTTGCTTCAATCGCCGGCGGGACAAGGCGGGCGCGAACGACGACCCGCCGACGGAAACGCGATCGAGCAAAGGCGGGCCATGCCGGATTCCGGAAGCGAGCGCACGTCGGACCTGTCGACGGTGACGGTGATCGAGGCGGCAGGCACGCCGGCCGCCGCCTTCGCCGCCAGCCTGCTCGCCGATTTCGGTGCGGCGGTCGTCGTCTGCGAACCGCCCGGCGGATCGCCGATCCGGCAGCTCGGCGGCGCCGCGGTGCGCCGCGTCTGGTGGCCGATCATCGCCCGCAACAAGCGCTCGCTGGCACTCGATCCGGACCATCCCGAGGCCGGCCCGATCGTCGACCGGCTGCTCGGGCGCGCCCGGGTCCTGGTCCGCGACGAGCGCAGCCCGGCGGCCTGGCATGCCCGCGCCGCCGCCCGGCCGCAGCCGCCGCTCGACCTCTTCCTCCATGCGCCGGGCGTCGACCGGCCGGACCTCTGGCCGTGGAGCACGGCGCCCGAACTGGCCGCCGCCGCCACCGGAATCGTCGCCCTGACCGGGCAGGCCGACGGGCCGGCGATGCAGCCGGAATTCCCGCTCGCCGACTATTCGGCCGGGCTCCTGGCCGCCGCGGGCGCGCTTCTGGAACTGCGCGCGGCCGACCGCGGCGGGCGCGCGCCGGCGCCGCTCGCCTTCGGCGTCCACGAGGCGCTGCTGCGGATGAACGAGTGGCAGCTCGCGGTCGCCGCCGTCACCGGCCGGGCCGAGCCGCGCAACGGCAACCGCTTCCCGATGAATTCCAACATCGGCAACGTCTTCCGCACCCGCGACGGCAAGCTGCTGACCGTCTCGGCGGCGACGCCGTCGGTCGCCGACCGGCTGCTGACGATGATCGGCGGCCCGGCGCTGCGCGACGACCCGCGCTTCCGCACCACCGCCGACCGCCAGCGCAACATGGACGCCCTCGACGCGGTCGTCGCCGAATGGATGGCCCGCCACGACGCCGCCGAGGCGATGCGGCTGGTGCGCGAGAACGACGTCGTCGTCGGCCCGCTCTACGACGCCGCCGACCTGATGGCCGACCCGCACCTGGCCGCGCGCGCGGACATCGCCTGGGTCGACGACGGCGCCGGGCAGACGCTGCCGCAGCCGGCGGTGCTGCCGAAGATCGGCGCCATCGCCGGCACCATCCGCCGCGCCGGACCGGCGATCGGCGCCGACGGCGACGCCGTCCTCGCCGAGGCCGGCTTCACCGCCGCCGAGATCGCCGGTTTCCGCCGCTCGGGAGCGGTGTGGGCCTGAACCGAACGAGAACCGCACTGGGAGGGAAGCACATGACCGGAAGCTGGTCCGCCGCCGGGCGCAACCTGGCGGTCGCCGGGGCGCTCGCCGCCGTCCTCGTCGCCGGAACGGGTCCGGCCTTCGCGCAGGAGCCGCCGAAGTCGCTCGTCATCATCGGCCGCGGGTCGGCCGGTTCGACGAGCGACCTCGCCTTCACGGTCATGGAGGAGGCGATCAAGCGCGCCTATGCCGGGACCGCGATCAACGTCCGGCGCCTGCCGGGGACCGCGACCGCGGTGCCGCCCCGCATCCACAGCGGCGAGGCGCAGATCGGCCACGGCGTCGGCGAAAGCGTCGTCGACGCCTGGAACGCCACCCGCACCTTCGCCAACCGGCCGAAGATGCAGTCGCTGCGCTATGTCGGCGCCTATATCGGCTTCATGACCCGGCCGTCGGCGAGCCCGACCTTCATCACGACCGAGAAGTCGGGGCTGAAGTCCTGGGCCGACCTCAAGGACAAGCGGATCGGCGTCGGCACTCCCGACAGCCTGACCTCGACCATGGTCAACGTCGCGCTCAAGGGCGTCGGCCTCTCCTACGACCAGATCAAGCGCAACGGCGGCGTGGTCGTGACCGGCGACTGGAACCAGCAGATGGACATGCTGGCCGACGGCCAGCTCGACGCGGTCTTCCTGACCGCCGACCATCCCTCGCCGATCCTGACGCAGTTCGCCGCCACCAACGCCGCCCGCATCGTCTCGATGGACGAGCCGGTGCTGAAGGCGCTCCTCGACAACTATCCCACCTTCGTGCGCAACGAACTGCCGGCCGGGACCTACGACTGGCAGAAGAACCACGTCGTCGGCGTCCAGCTCTCGCTCGGCTACGTCGTCCACAAGGACCTGCCGGACGACGTCGTCTACCGCATCTGCAAGCAGCTCTACTGGAAGGAGAACGCGGCGATCTGGGGCGAGGTCGTGCCGACCTGGAAGGGCGCGGAGAAGCTGGTCGACAAGGCGGCGCAGACGGTCTTCATCCCGCTGCACCCGGGCGCGAAGAAGTGCTTCGACGAGGCCGGCATCCCGATCCGCACGATCGCCAACGGGGCGGACAACCCGTCCTGACCCCGACGGGCGAGCCGGCGTCCGCCGTTCCCCCTAAGGCAGCCCGATGAGCCAGTCCCCACCGCCGTCCGACGCGGCCCTGGCGCTGCTCGAGCAGGACGCCGCGCGCCCGCTCCGGTCCGTCATCCGCCACGGCGCCCCGCATCACCGCGCCGTGGCGGCGGCGATCATGTTCATCGGCCTCTTCCTCGGCGTGCTGCTCGTCTATACCGGGGCCGCCGGGTCGATCACCGCCTACCTGCAGCGCATCGCCTTCGTCTGCGGGATCTGCTCGCTCGGCCTCCTGGTCAAGTCGGCCCGCGGCGTGCCGTGGCAGCGGCGCAGTGCCCTCGGCCTCGTGCCGGACATGGTCGCGATCGTGCTCCTGGTCGCGGGCATGCTGCACGTCTTCCTCGACTACGAGGATTTCGCGCGCCGCATCGGCTTTCCCAGCGAGGCCGACCTCTTCTTCGGCATCGTCTACATCCTGGTGACGCTGGAGGTGACCCGGCGCTTCATCGGCTGGGCGATGCTGCTGATCGTCGCGCTGTTCTCGATCCAGGCGCTGTTCGGCGAGCATTTCCCGGGGATGTTCGCCGCGCCCAACGTGCGCTGGCAGACCTTCGTCGAGATCCTCTTCATGCAGGACCAGGGGATCTTCGGCTCGACCACCGGCGTCGCCGCCACCTACCTGATGCTGTTCCTGATCTTCGGTGCGGTCCTGGTGCGCACCAACGGCATCGCCTTCTTCGAGGACCTGTCCCTCGCGCTGATGGGGCGGCGGGCCGGCGGCCCGGCCCACGTCTCGGTGCTGTCGAGCGCACTCCAGGGCACGACGTCGGGCAGCGTCGTCGGCAACGTCGTCGGCATGGGCAACGTCACCATCCCGCTCATGATCCGCACCGGTTTCCGCCCGGCGACGGCCGGCGCCATCGAGGCGGTGGCGTCGTCGGGCGCCCAGATCATGCCGCCGGTGATGGGGTCGGCCGCCTTCCTGATGGCGGCCTTCCTCGGCGTCGGCTACTGGACCATCGTCGTCGCGGCGATCATTCCGGCCGTCATCTACTTCGTCTCGATCCACGCGCAGGTCGAGTTCCGCTCGCGGCGGATGGGGCTCGTCGCCACCACCGAGGCCCTGCCCACCGTCGGCCAGGCGATGCGCCGGGGCGGGCACCTGCTGATCCCGATCGCGGCGCTGATCGCGCCCTTCTTCTTCGGCTTCTCGGCCCAGATGGCGGCACTCGCCGGCCTCGCCTCGCTCTTCGCGGCGTCGCTGCTCGGCCGTTCCACCCGGGTGCCGATGGGCCGCTATCTCGACGCGATGGTCGACGCGATGGCGAACAACGTCGCGGTCGGCGCGGCCGTCGCCACCGCCGGCATCCTGATGGGGACGCTCTGGGTCTCCGGCGCCGGCAACCTGCTGGCCGACTTCGTCGTCTACGCCGCCGACGGCCGGCTGATCGTGGCCCTGATCCTGACCGCGGTCATCGCGCTGGTCCTCGGCATGGGGCTGCCGACGCCGGCGGTCTACCTGACGGTCGCCGTGCTGATCGTGCCGGCGCTCGTCAAGATGGGCGCGCCGCTGCTCGCCAGCCACATGTTCGCCTTCTATTTCGGCATCCTCGCCAACGTCACGCCGCCGGTGGCGCTCGCCGCCTACGCCGCCGCCAGCATCGCCGGCGCCGACCTCAACCGCACCGGGTACGAAGCCTTCCTGCTGGCGCTGTCCGGCTTCGTCGTGCCGTTCATCTTCGTCTACGACCCGGCCCTGCTGATGATGGGGTCCTGGCCGGCGATCCTCATGGTCTCGTCGGCCACCCTGGCGGCCGTCGTCCTGCTGGCGGCCAGCGTCGAGGGCTGGCTCGGCCGGACGCTGACGCCGCCGGTGCGCGCCCTGCTGGCGATCGCCACCCTGTGCCTCGCCTGGCCGCACTGGTCGGCACGGCTGGCCGGCGTCGCCATCGCCGCCATCGCCATCGTCCCGACCCTCGTCCGCCGCGACCGGCCGATGCCGGCGGTCGCCGCCGGCCGGACGGAATAGGAGGCGCCGATGTCCCGGAGACGGGTCAACGCGATCGTCTGGAGCGGCGTCCTGCTGGTCGTCGCCGGGCTCTGGTTCTTCGGTGCCCGGACCCGCCTGCACCTGGTCGACCCGCTCGCCTTCGTCGGGCTGGTCGCGGTCGCGGCCGCGCTCCTGACCGCGCTCCTGTGGTGGGAGATGGGGAAGGACGGCGGCGGAGCCGCCGGCGATCCGCCCGACGACGAACGCTGACGAGGAGACCTTCCGCGATGTGGCCCCTGCGATCGATGCTGTTCATTCCGGCGCACAAGCTCGACTGGACCCGCCGGGTGCAGCGCTTCCAGCCCGATTCGGTCGTCCTCGACCTCGAGGATGCGGTGCCGCCGGCCGACAAGATCCCGGCCCGCGCCACCTGCCGCGAGGCGATCGGACTGCTGCACGCGATGGGGATTCCCGCCTTCGTGCGCATCAACGCCCTCGACCAGGGCGGGCTCGAGGACGCGATCGCGGTCGCGACCGAGGGTTTCTCGGGCGTCATGCTGCCGAAGGGCCGCACCGCCGACGAGGTGCGCGAGCTCGACGCCGCCCTCTCCTATGCCGAAGGCCGGGCCGGGCTGCCGCGGCGCTCCGTCGCCATCATGCCGCTGCCCGAGACGGCCGAAGGCCTGTGGGCCGCCCGCGACCTCGCGGCCGCCAGCCCGCGGGTCAGGGGCGTGATCGGCATCGTCGGCGGCCCGGTGATCGGCGACGTCGCCCGCGCAGCCGGTTTCCGGCCGACGATGGAGGGCCAGGAACAGCTCTACCTCGCCTCGAAGATGGTGCTGGACAGCCGCGCCGCCGGCGCCCTCTATCCGATGTCGAGCATCATCGGCACGGCGCTCGACGACCACGAGTTCGTCCGCCGGCTCTGCCGGCGCGCCAAGTCACTGGGCTTCACCGGCGCCGTCCTCATCCATCCGAGCCACGTCGCCATCGCCAACGCCGTCTTCACGCCCGAGCCCGAGGAGGTCGAGTATTTCCGCGGCCTCGTCGAAGCGATGCGCGCGGCCGAGGCGGCGGGATCGGGCGCGGTCACCTATCGCGGGCAGATGGTCGACTACGCCATGCTGCCGATCGCCGAGGAGGTGCTGCGCGAGGCGCGCCGGCGCGGCGTCCTGGCGGACTGAACACGGACCGGAGGGACGGCGATGGACGGAACCAGGATCGAGACGCGCCCGCTGCCGCTGGCGGGCCTGCGCGTCGTCGAGGTCGGCATCGCGCTCGCCGGCCCCTTCGCCGGCAGCCTGCTGGCCGACATGGGCGCGGAGGTGGTGAAGGTCGAGCGCCGCGACGGCGGCGACCCGATGCGCCTGCTCGGGCGCAAGAAGAACGGCGTCCAGGTGTGGTGGGGCGTGGCCGCCCGCAACAAGCGGGTGGTGACCCTCAATCTGAAGGCACCCGAGGGCAAGGCCCTGTTCGAGCAGCTCATCGCCGATGCCGACGTCGTCGTCGAGAACTACCGGCCGGGCGTCATGGACCGGCTCGGGATCGGCTGGGCGGCCTTGTCGAAGATCAATCCCCGCCTCGTCATGCTGAGCGTCTCGGGCTTCGGGCAGACCGGGCCCGATTCCGGCCGCCCCGGCTTCGGCAAGATCGCCGAGGCCCTGAGCGGCATGGTGACGCTGACGGGCGAGCCCGACGAGACGCCGCAGCATGTCGGCTTCAGCCTCGCCGACACCTCGGCCGGGCTGATGGGCTTCTTCGCGATCTCGGCCGCGCTCTACGCCCGCGACTGCGCCGGCGGCACCGGCACGCACATCGACCTCGCCCTCTACGAGCCGCTCTTCCGCATGGCCGACTGCCAGCTCGCCCTCCGCCACCTGTCCGGACGGAGCCCGGCGCGCGAGGCGTCGAACGACCCCTATGGCTGGGGCGCCGGCGACGGCGGCGACACCTGGCTGCCGAGCTTCGCCTGTGCCGACGGGCGCTGGGTGATGCTGCTGGTCCGTGCCGAGACGCGCCTGCGGCTGGCGGCGCTCGCGGGCCTGCCGGCCGACAGCACGCGGCGCGAACTCGCGGCCGCCCTCGTCCACTGGTTCCGGGAGCGCCCGCCCGAGTCGGCGCGCGCGGAGCTCGCCGCCCTCGGCGTCGAGGTCGCGCTGGTGCATGACGGGGCGACGCTGGCCGAGGACCCCTATTTCGGCGAGCGCGGCGACGTCCTGGCGACCGAGGACCCGGTGGTCGGGCCGCTGATCGTGCCGGGCTACACGCCCCGCGGCTACGATCGCGGCGCGCTCCGCGACTTCCGCGACGCCCAGGTCGGCGAGAACAATGCCGAGATCCTGGGCGGCCGCCTCGGCGTCGACGGATCGCGGCTGGCCGACATGGAGCGCACCGGCGTCGTGTGACCGGCGTCGTGTGACCGGCGTCGTGTGACCGCCGTCGTGTGACCGGCATCGCGTGACCGGTGGCGACCGGCATGGCGGAAGGCCCGGCATCCGTGCCAGCTTCGGCGGCATGGCGGACATCGTCTTCGTCAACGGGATCGCGACCCCGCCGGTGCCGAAGCCGGGGCAGGTGCTGGATTCGCCGGTCGCCAGCGTGCGGCTGCGCTGCCTGCTGCCGGCGGCCGGGCTGAGGGCGCTCGGTCACCGCACGAGCCTCGCCGGCCTGACGGACCTCGTTCGTCCCGGCATCGCGGAGCGGTTGCGGGATCCCGCGGTCCGGATCGTGCTGGGCAAGCCGACGCCCGGCACCTTCGCCGGCCATCCCGAGGCCTGCACGGCCGCCCTCGATGTCCTGGAACGGCTGGCCGAGGTCCGGCCCGTCCATGCCGACGTCTGCGATCTCCTGACCGAGCGCCACGGTCCGGCCGGCCGCCATCGCGACCTCGTGCTCCGGCGCTTCGTCCCGGTCGTGGCGAGCCAATGGCTCGCCGACCACTACCGCCCGACCAGCCGCCACGCGCCGCTGGTCGTCGAGGACCCCACCGAGACACCGGTGCCCGCGGCGCCGCGGTTCCGGCCGGCCGGCCCGCTGCGGTTCGTCTGGTTCGGATACTGGAGCGCCGGAACGGGCGCGCTGCTGGGCCGCGCCCTGTCGGGCCTCGCCCCCGAAGGCCGGGACATCCGGCTGACGATCGTGACCCAGCCCGCGGCGGCGGCCGACATCGACCGCCTCGCCCGGACGGCGAACGACCGCGTCGACGCGCCATGCCGGGTGGAGCGGCGGGACTGGTCGCCGGCGGAGGTCGGCCGGGCGCTCGCGGATGCCGATTTCGTCCTGCTGCCGCAGCCGGCGGGCGATCCGCGTGTCGCCGCCAAGTCGCACAACCGCATGGTCGAGGCGATCCGGCACGGCCGCTTCGCGCTCGCCTCGCCGATCCCGGCCTATCGCGAGCTGGCGGATTTCGGCTGGGTCGGCGACCCGGCCGAAGGCGTGCGCTGGGCGCTCGCCCAGCCGGATCGGGCCCGCGCGCGGATCGCGGCCGGGCAGGCCGCGGTCGCCGACCGCTTCTCCCCCGAGGCGGTGGCGCGGCGGTGGGCGGCCGCGCTGGCGCTGCCCGCCACCGGCTGACCGGTCAGACCGAGGGCCGGTCAGACCGAGGGCCGGTCAGACCGCGGGCCGGGCGCGCTCGCCGAGGCGGCGGTCGATCGCGTC
>NZ_JAYSFE010000057.1:21915-29648 GCF_041913585.1 Allostella sp. | reverse complement strand
CGCGCCCGGGGCCCCCCCCCCCCCCGCGACACGGCGGCGGGGGCGCCGCGGCCGGCGGGGTGGTCCCCCCCCGCGGGCGCGGGCGGCTTCATCGCCGCCCACGACCGGGTCTACGTCTTCAATCGCGGCGAGCACCCGATGATCGTGTTCGATCGCGAGGGCAACTTCCTGCGCTCCTGGGGCGAGGGCGTCTTCACCCGCGCCCACGGCATCCATTTCGGCCCCGACGGCATGCTCTACTGCACCGACGACGGCGACCACACCGTCCGCAAGTGCACGCCGGACGGCAGGGTGCTGCTGGAGATCGGCATCCCCGGCAAGCCGACGCCCTTCATGAGCGGCAACCCGTTCAACCGCTGCACCCACACCGCGCTGTCGCCCAGGGGCGACATCTTCGTCGCCGACGGCTACGGCAACGCCCGGGTCCACAAGTACGACCCGTCCGGCCGGCTGCTGACCTCCTGGGGCTCGCCCGGCACCGATCCCGGGCAGTTCAACATCGTCCACAACATCGTCGCCGACGACGATGGCTGGGTCTATGTCGCCGACCGCGAGAACCATCGCGTCCAGGTCTTCGACGGCGAGGGCAGGTACGAGGCGCAGTGGAACAACCTGCATCGCCCGTGCGGGCTCTGCCTCTGTCCGGGGCCGGGCGGCCTCTGCGTCATCGGCGAACTCGGGCCGGGGCTGCCGGTCAATCGGCGGGTGCCGAACCTCGGCCCGCGCATCAGCCTCGTCACCACCAAGGGCGAACTGGTGGCCCGGCTGGGCGGCGAGAACGGCGCCGGCGACGCGCTCGGCCAGTTCAACGCGCCGCACGGGGTCGCGGTCGATTCGCGCGGCGACATCTATGTCGGCGAGGTCTCCTACACCAACTGGCGCAGCCACTTCCTGACCGAGCCGGTGCCCGAGCGGATGCGGGTGCTGCAGAAGCTCGAGCGGGTCCCCTGACCCCGCGGGGTCAGGCGCGTTCGAGCACCGCGAGGTCGAGCATCTCGCTCGGACCGAGCCAGACGGCGCGGTCGCGATGGTCGGCCAGCGCCTCGCCGGTGTTGGGATGGACGAGGACGGTGAGGCCGCCGCGGTTCAGCGTCAGCCACGGCACGATCTCGGCGAAGAGGTCCGGCCGGAACGCGACCTGGTAGCTCCAGCGCGGATGCGGGCCGACCGGGCGCTCGTGGAAGCGGCCCATCTCCATCCGCCCGGCGAACCGGTCCTCGATCCGCGTCCGCAGCGCCGTCGCGGCCGCGGCGGTGGCGGCATCGAAATAGACGTGGGCGTGCCAGTCGGCGATGCGGTCGACGTCCATCGCGGCGGGGCTCCTCGACAAGGGCGTCAGCGGCCGAGAATGCGCCCGAGGGCCCGGGCCAGGGCGTCGGCGCGCAACGGGTCGAACGAGAATACCACCTCGTGCGATCCGCTGGGAACGGCGACCGCCCGGAAGATGCGGTTGGCGCGCCGGACGGGCACCTCGCGGCCGTCGACGGTCGCCCGCCAGAACGGGTCGAAACGGTCGCCGAGGACGAGGTGGCCGTCGCGCGCCATCTCCACGCGGACCCGCACCTCCTCGCGCCGGCGGAGCGTGATCCGGGCCTGGCCGGCCGGCCCGGCGATGCCGCCGGCGGTGTCGAGGCCGGCGATCAGCACCGTCCCGGCCGGGTCGCGCGGCAGCAGGCCGCCGGCATCCGGCTCCGCCCGGCCGACCGCCAGCGCCCGGGGCAGGGTGCCCGGGTTCTCGTAGATCCAGGCCCCCGGCAGCGTCTCGACGAGCCGCAGGCCGGCGCGGGCCGCCGGCGGCAGGATGGTTTCGATCGGCCGTCCGGTGACCACCAGCCCGATGCCGAGCAGCCGCGCGATCGGGCTGTCGTAGCCGCCGAAGAGCGGCGTCAGTCGCCGTTCCGGCAGGTGGCTGTTCTGGTCCGCGCCGACCGCCTCGCTGTAGGCGGCGCTGCGCAGCGGGTCGTAGCCCAGGGTCTGCTCGAAGCCGTAGGCCATGGCGGCGTTCTGCCAGGAGCCGCCGCGATCGGTGCCCGGCACGGCGTCGAGCCCGAAGAGCTCGACCCGCAGGGGCGCCGGTCCGTCGCCGGTCCGTGCGCGGATCGCCGCCGCCAGGCGCTGGCCCTCCGGCCGGTAGGCGGCGATGGCGTCGCCCGGGACGGCGTTCAGCGTCGGCCCGGTGCCGTGCCAGGAGAGGTCGGCGGCGGCGAGCGCGGCCAGCGCCGGCAGGCCGTAGCGCATCGGCCCGACCCGGACGACCAGCAGGACCGCCAGCCCGAGGAGCGGCACCGCCACGGCAAGCGCCAGCGCCATGTCCGCGAGATGTCCGAGCCGGTGGCCGAGCCAAAGTCCGAGCGCGGTGGCGAGGAGCGCGGGAACGGCCCAGGACAGCAGCGCGGCGCGACCGGACGGCGGGGCCGCACGGTTCGCCGCCGCGCCGACCAGCAGGGCCAGCATGGCGTTGACGAGGAAGGCGGCGTCGTTCGGCCGCCGGTAGAGGTCGACGCCCGGAACCACCTCGAAGATGAGCCGGAAGGCGGGGGTGTAGGGGCCGAGCGCGTAGGCGAGCGCGAACGCCAGCCCCGCCGCCGGCACCAGCGCCTCGCGCAGCACGGCGCGCGGCCGCCCGGCCAGCGCGACGAACAGCACGGCCAGCGGCACGAGGCCGACATAGAGATGGCTCGTCGTCTGGTCGTTCCAGTCGAAGCCGAGGATCGACAGGCCCATCCAGGGCAGGGTGCCCGAGCCCCAGTAGCTGCCGGGCGTCAGCGCCCCGAAGGCGTCGGGGGCGATCAGGGTCAGCAGCGAGGCCGGGTGCAGCGCGGCATAGGCCGCGGTCCGGAAGTCGATCTCGGGGCGGGTGCTGCCGGCGAGCGCGTCGAGGGTCAGCAGCATCGGCAGGGCGAGCACCGCCGCGCCGGCCAGGAGGGCCGGCAGCAGGCCGGCGACCCGGTCGGCGGCCGCCCGCCAGCCACCGCTGCGGGCGGTCGCCGCCAGCCAGCCGGCGCAGCAGCCGACCAGGAAGACGCAGTTGAGGAAGGCGACCTGGTCGCGCCCGACGGCCATCATGCCGGCGACCAGGCCGAAGCCGACCGCTGCCGCGACCCGCCGCCATCGTCGTCCGGCGACGAACGCGAGGCGTAGCAGCAGCAGCGCCCACGGCAGCCACGCGTAGCTGACCGTCATCAGCGAATGCTGGAGCCGCGCCGCCGCGACGCCGCCGCACATGAAGACGACGGCCGCCAGCACCGCCGCCGCCGGCCGCCAGCCGAGGCCGCGGCCCAGCACCAGGACGCCGAGGCCGGCCGCCAGCAGGTGGAGGAGCTGCACGGCGTCGACGATCCGCATCGACGGCTCCGCCACCAGTTCCGCCAGCAGGCGGAAGGCGGGCACGAACAGCCAGGATTGCGGGTCGGAGATCGCCGGCACGCCGGCGTAGAGATGCGAGTTCCAGAACCCGGCGTCGCCGGCATGGCGGGCGCCCGCCAGCGCGCGCAGCACCGGATAGTAGTAGTCCTTGGCGTCCCACGGGATGACGCGGCCCTGCATCAGCCAGGGCCAGGCGAAGAGGCACCATGCGGCGACCGTCCCCAGCGTGGCCGCTGCCCATGCGGTCCGGCCTGTGCCGGGGCCCCCGTTCGATCCGCTCGTCATCCGCCGGCGAACCTAGCGGTATGGTGCGGCAGCGCCAACCGCCGATCGGGGGTTGCGGCGGCGGCCCTGCAGGGGGACGATCCCCGTCCATCCCGCCGAAGCCCCCTGGAGTCGATGATGACGGCAGTACCCACCGAGACGATCCTGCTCGCCGGCCTGGACGGCGAGGTCGAGATCCTGATCGATCGCTGGGGGATTCCGCACATCTACGCCAAGAGCGAGGCAGGCGCCTTCTTCGCCCAGGGCTTCAATGCCGGGCGCGACCGCCTGTGGCAGATCGACATGTGGCGCAAGCGCGGGCTCGGCCTGACCGCGGGCGACCTCGGGCCGGATTTCGTGGCCCGGGACCGCGCCGCGCGGCTCCTCCTCTATCGCGGCGACATGGCGGCGGAATGGAGCTGCTACGGCAAGGATGCCGAGGCCTGGACGACCGCGTTCGTCGCCGGGATCAATGCTTGGATCGACCTCGTCGAACGCGAACCGGAACGGCTGCCGGTCGAGTTCCGGCTGCTCGGCACCCGGCCGCAGAAATGGGCGCCGGAGGACGTCGTGCGCTGCCGCGCGCACGCCCGGGTCCGCAACCTCGACGCCGAGGTGCTGCGCAGCGGCATCGTCGCGAAGTTCGGACTGGAGGCCGACCGCTTCCACAAGAAGCTGCAGCCGGAATGGCGGGTCCAGGTGCCGGACGGGCTGGCGCCGCACCCGATCCCGCCCGAGGTGATGAAGGCCTATCTGCTGGCGACCGAGCCCAACGTCTTCGCCACCGGCCAGCCGGCCGAGCCGCTCGACGTCGCGTCGGCCGACAGCTTCGGATCGAACAACTGGGCGATCGCGCCCGCGCGCACGGCGACCGGGCGCGCGATCCTGGCGAGCGATCCGCACCGCGTCCACGAGCAGCCGTCGCTGCGCTACGTCGCCCATCTGGTGGCACCCGGTCTCGACGTCATCGGCGCCGGCGAACCGGCGATCCCGGGCGTCAGCTTCGGCCATAACGACCGGCTCGCCTTCTCCCTCACCATCCATCCGAGCGACCAGGAAGACCTCTACGTCTACGAGATCGACCCGGCCGATCCCACGCGCTACCGCTACGGCGGCGAGTGGGAGCGGATGCGGACGGTGACGGAGGCGGTCCCGGTGCGCGGCGGCGATCCGGTTGCGGTCGACCTCCAGTTCACCCGCCACGGGCCGGTGCTCCACGTCGACCGCGAGGCCGGCCGAGCCTATGCCGTCCGCACCGTCTGGACCGGACCCGGCACGGCCGCCTACATGGCCAGCCTCAACTACATCAAGGCCGGGAGCTGGCAGGAGTACACGGCCGCGCTGGAGGGCTGGGGCGCCCCGTCGGCCAACCATGTCGTGGCCGATATCGACGGCAACATCGGCTGGGCGGCGGCCGCCTTCGTGCCGCAGCGCCCGAACTGGGACGGGCTGATGCCGGTCGCGGGCGACGGACGCTACGAATGGAGCGGAATGACGCGGTCGTCGGGCCTGCCGCGGATCTACAACCCGGCCGCGGGCTGGGTCGGCACCGCCAACCAGATGAACCTGCCCGCCGACTACGACTACCGCACCCGCCGCACCGGATTCGAATGGACCGACGGCGCGCGCTACGACCGGCTGTCCGAGGTGCTGGCGGGCCGCGGCGGCTGGACGGTCGAGGAGACGCGGGCGCTCCAGACCGATTTCGGCAGCGTGCCGGCGCGCCGCCTCTGCCGGCTGCTGGCACCGCTGTCGCCGCCGCCCGGGCCGGCCGCTGCGGCGGTGGCGCTGCTCGCGGCCTGGGACCATCGGCTCGACGCCGACAGCGGCCCGGCCGCGCTCTTCGAGATCTGGTTCATGAAGCACCTGGTGCCGGCGGTGATGCGGCGCCTGCCGCCCGAGGGCGTGGCGGCGATGGTGACCGTGCCCGACACGGCGCTGATCCTCGACCTCGTCGAGAGCGCCGACGCGGCCTTCGGAAGCGACCCGGTCGCCGCGCGCGACGCCCTGCTGGCGGAAACCCTGGCGGCCGCCTGGGACGAGGCGCTGGCGCTCATGGGCGACGACCCCGCCGGCTGGTCGTGGGGCCGCATCCATCGCGGTTTCTTCCCGCATCCGCTGTCGCGGCTGGCGCCGCCGGACCTGCGGGCGAAGCTCGACGTCGGGCCGGCGCCGAAGGGTGGCTCGAACCTCACCATCAACAACAACGGCTATCGCACCAGCGACTTCCGGGTCATGTCCGGCGTCACCTGGCGCATGGTCGTCGACGTCGGCAACTGGGACGCCTCCTGGACGATCAACAGCCCGGGCCAGTCCGGCGACCCGTCGAGCCCGCACTATCGCGACCTCTTCCCGCTCTGGGCGAAGGAGGAGTACGTGCCGCTGCTCTACAGCCGCGGCGCGGTCGAGGCGGCGGCCGAACGCCGCATCCGGCTGGTGCCGGCGTGACGGGCTTCCCGGTCCGGCGGGATCCGGGCATCATGGCCAACCTGATCGGCTGATAGAACGGAGCAATCGAGATGGCGGACGGTAGCCGCGCGGACGGCGCACGCGAACTGGTGGAACTGGCGCATCGGGTCCTGCCGGCGGGCAATTTCGGCAACTTCGCCTCCGACATCGTCATCCGGGAGGGCAGGGGCGGCCGCGTCTGGGACGTGACCGGCAAGGAATATGTCGACTTCCTGCTCGGCTCCGGCCCGATGTTCATCGGCCATTCCCACCCCGACGTGGTGGAGGCGGTGCTGAAGCAGGTGCCGCTCGGCACCACCTTCTTCGCCAACAGCGAGCCCGGCATCCGGCTCGCGGCCGAGATCGTCGACGCGCTGCCCTGCGCCGAACAGGTGCGCTTCATGTCGAGCGGCACCGAGGCCGACCTCTACGCGATGCGCGTCGCCCGCGCCTTCCGCGGCCGGGACAAGATCCTGAAGTTCGAGGGCGGCTACCATGGCATGAGCGACTGGAGCCTGATGTCGCTCGCGCCGAAGAAGCCCGGCAACTTCCCGCGCGGCGTGCCCGATTCGGCCGGCATCCCGAAGAGCGTCCAGGACGAGGTGATCGTCGCCCCCTTCAACGACCTGGAGGCGGCCGTCGCCCTCATCCGCGCCCACGAGGACGAACTGGGCGGCGTCATCGTCGAGCCGTTCCAGCGCCTGATCCCGCCGAAGCCGGGATTCCTCGAGGGGCTGCGCGCGGTCACTGCCGAACTCGGCATCCCGCTCATCTTCGACGAGGTGGTGACCGGCTTCCGTTTCGCCTATGGCGGCGCCCAGTCCTATTACGGCGTCACCCCCGACCTCTGCACGCTGGGCAAGATCATCGGCGGCGGGTTCCCCCTGTCGGCGGTCGCGGGACGGGCCGACATCATGGCCCATTTCGACAAGGCGAAGGTCGGCGAGGACCGCTTTCTGGTGAATATCGGCACCCTCTCCGGCAACCCGGTCGCGTCCGTCGCCGGCCTCGCCACCCTGGCGGTGCTGAAGCGGCCCGGCGCCTACGAGAAGGCGTTCGCCACCGGCGAGCGGCTGATGGCCGGCTTCTCGACGGCGATCCGCGAGGCCGGCCTGCCGGCCCAGGTGGTGGGTGTGCCGCCGCTCTTCGACGTCGTCTGGTGCGCGGGCGACATCAAGGACTACCGCTCGACGCTCGGCGCCGACGCCGCGCTCCAGAAGCGGGTCAACGGCCGGCTGCGCGAGGCCGGCATCCTCAAGGGCGACAGCAAGTTCTACGTCTCGCTCGCCCACGACGAGGCCGACATCGCGCAGACCCTGGAGGCGTTCACCGCGGCGGTGAAGGCCGAAGCCAGGGGCTGACCGGGCGCGCCGGCATCCGGCGCGGAACTACCCTGGTGCGTCACGGCCGGCGCGGGCGACCGCTCCGGCCGTCGCCGTTCCAGGCTCCCGGAGGCCGGACCGCGGGTGCAGACCTCACATGGCCGCGGCCTTGGCAGCCCGCCGGGGGCTGCGCTTCGCAGGCGCCGCGTCGGCATCCGGCGCGCTTGCGACGACGACGACACCGGCGGCGGCGCGATCCGCCGCCTCCTTGGCGAGGCGCAGGCCGCGCAGGCGCAACGTCTTCGCCGCCTCGACCGCCGCGACGTTCTGCTC
>NZ_JAYSFE010000057.1:7884-21815 GCF_041913585.1 Allostella sp. | reverse complement strand
ACCGGCGCGTCCGCATCGGTGGTCTCGGCCCTGACCCCCATCTGCGTCGATCTCTCCAAGCGCGACCCGAAGTTGACCGAGCGCCTGGCGGAGCTCAAGGCGGCCTCTCCCTACCGGCGCGCGGAGATCGTCGCGAACAACGGCTGGGCCACGCCGCCCGGCAGCACCGGACCGGACCGCCGGCTCGCCGACGCCTGCGCCGATCAGCTCATGGCAGGTTAGTCCGCGGCCCGGCCGCCAACTTCTGCGGCGGCCCCGGACCCGGCGTCCGGGGCCGTCTCGCGACCCGACGAGATCGAACGACCATGACCAGCCCGGACGCCGTCCGCGCGGAGCACGCCAGCCTCCGGGCGGCGATGTCCGCATTCCGCCATCCGAGTTTCGCTGCCAGTCTGTGGCAGCTTGCCGACACGTTCGTGCCGCTGCTCGCGATCTTCGCCTTGATGTACTGGAGCGTCGACGCGCTGCCCTACTGGGTGACGCTGCTGTGCGCCATCCCGGCGGCCGGCCTCGTGGTCCGCGTGTTCATCATCCAGCACGATTGCGGTCACGGGGCCTTCTTCCGAAGCCGCTGGGCGAATACCGCGCTGGGGCGAGTGTGCGGCCTGCTGACCTGCACGCCCTACGAGGCGTGGCGGCGACAGCACGCCGGCCATCACGCCGGGTGGAACGACCTCGACCGGCGGGATCTCGGCGTCGACATCTATTCGACCTGCCTGACGATGGCCGAGTATCGCCGGCTGTCGCCGTGGCGCCGGCGTCTCTTTGCCATCTCCCGTCATCCCGTCGTGGCCCAGTTGCTGCTGCCGCCGCTGGTGTTCCTGGTGCTCTATCGCCTGCCGTTCGACATGCCGAGGAACTGGCGGATCGAACGTCGCGCCGTCCAGTTCACCAACCTCGGTCTGCTGGCGATCGTGGTCGCGCTCGGATCGGCGTTCGGGTACCGCGCCGTGGCCCTGGTGCATCTCCCGGTCATGGTGCTGGCGGCGATCGTCGGCGTCTGGCTCTTTTCGGTGCAGCATCGGTTCCCGGGCGTGCTCTGGGAGCGGCACGCCGACTGGAACTTCGTCCGGGCCTCGCTCGAAGGAAGCTCGATGCTGCGACTGCCGAGGCCGCTGCAATGGTTCACCGGCAACATCGGCTTCCATCACGTCCATCATCTCGATCCCCGGATCCCGAACTACCGGCTGGAAGGGTGCCATGCCTCGCACCCCGCCTTTCGCCGAGCGAAGATCCTGTCCCTGCGCGACGGCCTGGGGGCCACCCGCCATGTGCTGTGGGACGAGGATCGCGGAGAGATGGTGCGGCTTCCGCGGGGTGCCCGCGGCCCGCAGTCCGGCGCGGCGGCGACCGGATCCTGACGCGAGGCGCTGCGGGCGCGGTCGCCTAGGCTCCGACCAGGCGGGCGTGGAGCGCCTGGAGCCAGGTGCGGTCCGCGTCCCGGACGGTGCCGGCGGCAAGCTCGCGCGCCATCTCTTCCAGCGTCTCGCGGGAATCCGCCGAGAGGTCGGGGAGGGCGAGGAGGGCGGCGATGCGGCCGGCATCGTCGACCGGCGCGGGCGCGGCCGCGTCGGGGGCGGCCGGCGGCGCCGCCGGCGCCAACAGGTCGTCCCAGCCGAGGCGGGCGGTGGCGAGGATGGCGTCGGCCGCACGCGCGGCCGCCAGCACCGTCTCCTCGTCGTCGCTGCCCAGACGGGCGAGCGCATCGAGGAGACGGGCGCGATCGTAGGGGAATTCGGGTCTCGTCATGGCCCGTCCCTATTATGGACGGGGCCCGCCCCGGTCAATCCGTCGGGGCCGGTTCAGACCTGCTTGCGCTGCTCGACCATGGTCAGGAAGCGGTCGTACTCCTTCTCGTTCACCGTGTAGCTGTGGTCGTCGTCGGGGAAGGAGCCCTCCTTCACTTCCCGGACGTACTGCCGGATGCCGCCGACCGCGACCTCGGTCAGGTTGGTGTAGCGCTTGGTGAACTTGGGCTTGAAGTCGGTAAAGACGCCGAGCAGGTCGTAGCAGAGCAGGATCTGCCCGTCGGTGCCGACGCCGGCGCCGATGCCGATGGTCGGGATCGTCAGCTGCTTCGAGATGACGGCGGCGATCTTCGCCGGCACCGCCTCGAATTCCAGCATGAAGCAGCCGGCTTCCTCGATCGCCAGCGCGTCCTCCAGGATCTTCATCGCCGCCTCGGCCGTCCGGCCCTGGATGCGGAAGCCGCCGAACATGGCGATCGTGTGCGGCGTCAGCCCGATGTGGGATGCGGTCGGAATGCCGGCATCGACGATCGCCTTGAGGATGTGCGCCTGGCTCTTGCCGCCCTGCGGCTTGACCGCATCGCACCCCGCCTCCTGCATGAAGCGGGTGGCGTTGACGAGCGCCCGGTCGACGCTGTTGTAGCTCTGGTAGGGCATGCAGCCGAGGACGAAGGTGTTGGGCGCTCCGCGGCGCACGGCCAGCGAGTGCATCACCATCATGTCCATGGTGGCGGGGATGGTGCTGGGGTGGCCGTGCGCCACCATCGCCAGCGAATCGCCGACGACGGCGACGTCGACGCCCGCCATCTCGGCCCAGCGGGCCGAGGTGTAGTCGGGCACCGACATGTAGACCATCTTCTCGCCGGTCGCCTTGGAATCGCGGATTTCGGTGATGGTGCGCTTCTTGCGCTCCTCGGGTTTCGCCGCCTCGGCCATCGCGTTTCGCTCCCTGGTTTCGTTGTCGGTCTAGAGATCGGCGAGACGGATGTAGCCGCCGACCGCGGCGGCCACCGCCAGCCCCGTCACGGTGGCGCCGGTGCCGGCCCAGCCGGCCTCGCCCGTCACCAGCATCCACAGGATGAATACGCCGATCGCGATCACGAAGCCGCCGACCAGCGAGGCGATGTTGCGCTTGAGGCCGGGTTCCGGCCCGGGATGGGTCGCCATCGCCGTCACCTCCCCGCCATCGCCGCGGCGGCGGCGTCGGCCGGCCTGCGGTCGCGCGCGCTCGCCCGGACCTTCTTCAGGTCGCGGCGGACATGCTTGGTCGAATAGCCGTTGAAGACGTGCCCGAGGACGCTGCGGTCGAGGTCGCTGGTGCGGAAGAGGGCGTCGGCGATCGGGTAGGTGAGGTTGAAGTTGCGCTCCATCATGATCGCCGGGTTGTGGTGGGCGACGTGGTGGCGGCGCAGCGAGTTCACGATCGGGATGCGGCGGACGATGCGGTCGTCCTTGACGTGACAGCACCAGTGGAAGAGCTCGTAGTTGAGGTAGAGCGCCGTGTTGGTGATGAGCAGCAGCCAGCCGGCGTCGGGCAGCCCGGCACGGTTCAGGATCCAGGCCGGCACCACCGACATCGCCATGAAGGTGATGAGGGCGTAGGGCGGGAAGAAGGTGATGCGGAAGTCGCGCGTCGAATCGATCGCCGGCTCCTCCTCGGTGAAGAACTGGTGGTGCGCCAGCGTGTGCCGCTTGTAGATGCCCATGAAGCCCTTGATCGGGCGGTGCATGACGTAGCGGTGCAGCCACCACTCGAAGATGTTGGCGAGCGTGAAGGCGACCGGGACGATCAGCCACTCGTACCAGGCGGGGCTGCCGATCTGCTGGGCGAAGTACCAGATCCCGGCGAAGCCGATGCCGTAGATCATCGCGACATGGGCGAGGCCGCTGTACCAGGGCGAGACGCGGCGGCGGAAGTCGGCCCGGAAGGCCGCCTGGCGCTGGCTCATCATGAGGAAGGTCCTCCCTTCGGGTGTCGGTCGGGATCTAATATATCAGTGGTATGCGACTCCCGGGAAGGGGACGTCGCGATCGCGGGGGAGGTGCCGGATGACCGTCGTTCGCTCCGGGCAGTTCATCGTCGAGGAGGCCGGCGGCGACGGCGCGTGTGGCCCCAGCCGGACGCTGTGGGTCGGCGAGGCCGGGGGGCTGACCCAGTTCGGCGCCTTCATCGAGATCCTGCCGCCGGGATCGCGATCCTCGCTGAAGCACTGGCACGGCGCCGAGGACGAGATGGTCTATGTCCTGGACGGCCAGGTCACCGTGGTCGAAGGCGACGCCGAGACGTTGCTCGGTCCTGGCGACGCGGCGACCTTCCGCGCCGGCGTGCCGGTCGGCCATTTCCTGGAGAATCGCGGCTCGGAGCCGACGCGCTGCCTCGTCGTCGGTACGCGCGCGTCCGTCGACCGGATCGTCTATCCCGACCATGACCGGATCTGCCACCGCGACCGTGCCTTGCCGGACGACATCTGGACGGATGGACAGGGTCGACCGGCATCCAACCCCTATCGCGACGCCGTGACGCCGCTGGCCCGGCGCTCATGAACGGACCGCGGTCGCCGGCTGTCGCGCTGGCCGCCGAGGGGTGGAGCCGGCCGGCCACCGCGAGCGAAGCATCAGCGCCGCGGGGGAGCGCCATGAGGGCGGCCCGGCATCCTGGCGCCCTGGTCCACGCCACCGGCCGCCGGGAACCGCCCGGTGCCGGGCCTGTTGTCCCGACATCCTCCATCGCACAGGAGCATGTCATGGACAGGCACGAAACGACGGTCACCGGCGCCCCCACCGACGACCGGGGCCGCATCGAGACCGACGAGACCCTCGACCTCATCGCCTCGGACAAGGTCGAAGGGACCCCCGTCTACAACCTCGCCGGCGAGCGGCTGGGCTCGGTCTACAATTTCATGGTCGACAAGCGCTCGGGTCGGGTGGCCTACGCGGTGATGTCGTTCGGCGGCTTCCTCGGGATCGGCCGCGAGTACCACCCGCTGCCGTGGCAGGTGCTGACCTACGACCCGCACCAGGGCGGCTATGTCGTCGACATCGACGCCGACCGGCTCCGCGGCGCGCCCACGTACGACGCCGGAACGCCGCCGTGGGGCGACCCGGCCTACGGGCGTCGCGTCTACGACTATTACGGGATCGCCTATCCCTACGTCTGACGGCGGAGGGTCGGCCGGCCGGCGGGCGGAGGGGCGCAAGCTCCCTCCGCCCGTCGCGCATCGGGGGCCCGGCGGAACATCTGCCCTGTCCCACTGTTGGCGAGGACAGGAGGGCCGGATCGGCCGGTCGCCATCAGCAAGAGGACCCTGCCGGATGTTCATGCACAACAAGCGATTGATGTACACGGTCCGCGTCGCGGAGCCGAACCCTGCACTTGCCACCCTGATGCTCGAGCAGTTCGGCGGCCCGCAGGGCGAGCTCGCCGCGGCGATGCGCTACTTCACCCAGGCGCTGGCCGAGGAGGATCCCGGGCGCCGGGACATGCTGTTCGACATCGCCACCGAGGAACTCAGCCACCTCGAGGTCATCGGCTCGATCGTCGCGATGCTGAACCGCGGCATCAAGGGCCAGATGGCCGAGGCGGCGATGACCGAGGCCGAGCTCTACATGGCGCTCAACCGGGGCGGCGAGAGCCACACCACCGCGGTGCTCTTCGGCGGCGCTCCCGCCCTCGTCAACTCCGCCGGGGTTCCCTGGACGGCGGCCTACATCGATTCGATCGGCGACCCGACCTGCGATCTCCGCTCCAACATCGCAGCCGAATCCCGCGCCAAGATCGTCTACGAGCGGCTCATCAACGTCACCGACGATCCCGGCATCAAGGAGGCGCTCGGTTTCCTCATGACGCGCGAAGTGGCGCACCAGAAGTCGTTCGAGAAGGCGCTCTATTCGATCCAGCCGAACTTCCCGCCGGGCAAGCTGCCGGGCGACGGGAAATACACCGACAAGTACTACAACCTGTCGCAGGGCAGCGGCGACGCCCGCGGTCCCTGGAACAGCGGCGACCAGTGGGAACGGATCGACGATCCCGAGCGGCAGATGGCGGTCGACGGCGGCGACGGTCAGGCCAGCGTCCAGCTCTCCGCCGCCGACGAGGCGACGGTCATCGCCATGGCCGAGCGCATGGCCTCGACCCCGGACGATCCGGTCACCGGCGCCGAGCTCGGCGCCGGCCCCGGGGCCGGGCGAACCCGCCGGACGAACGGCGCCGACGCGCGGCCGTAGGTTCGCGCCCCGGAGCGCCGCGTCACGCCGCCGCCGCGGCCGAGGTGCGAACGAGGGGCCGGCGCTTCCGGGCGCCGGCCCCTGCCGCGTGGGAGGAACGCACATGCCGGACGAACCCCTGGCGCAGATCCTGCTGGTCTTCGTGCTGCCCCTGTGGATGGCCGCGGGCTTCGCCGACTGGCTGTGCCATCGCGCCAGCGCCATCGAGCGGACGGCGGGGCCCGGCGAATCCCTCCTCCACCTGCTGATGCTGGCCGAGATCGGCGTGCCGCTGCTCGCCGGGCTGCTGCTCGAGATCAACGCCCTCGTCCTGGTGGTCGCAATCGTCGCCTGGATCCTCCATGAGGCGACCGCGTTCTGGGACCTCCGCTTCGCCGCCGGCCGCCGCCAGGTCTCCCCGGTCGAGCAGCATGTCCACAGCTATCTCGGCGTGCTGCCGCTGCTGACCCTGCTGGCGGTCATCGCCCTGCACTGGGATCGGTTCGCGGCGCTCTTCGGATCGGGCAGCGAGCCGGCCGACTTCGCGTGGCGCTGGAAGGTCGAGCCGCTGCCGCCGCTCCTCGTTCTCGGCCTGCTGGCGGCGGTCCTTCTCTTCGCCGTCCTGCCCTATGCCGAAGAGCTGTGGCGGGGCCTGCGCGCGCGCCGCGCGGTCCAGCTGCGCCTTCCGTTAAATGCCGTCCATGCGCGCGTGCGCCGAGGAACTCCGGCCCCAGGGCCCGGTTGGACCCAGTACCTCCGTGCGAGAGGTGCAACAGCAAGAGGAGATCTACCGATGGCTCAGGACCGCAACCAGGACCAGGGGAACCGCCAGCACCAGCAGGGCAATCCCGGCAATTTCGCCAACGACCGCGAGCGCGCGTCCGAGGCGGGCCGCAAGGGCGGCCACGAGAGCGGCGGGAACTTCGCCAACGACCGCGAACGTGCCTCCGAGGCCGGGCGCAAGGGCGGCCAGTCGTCCGGTCAGCAGCGCTAGCCGGGCCGCATGGAGCGGCCGACGGCGGCGGGGCAATCCCCCGCCGCCGTACCCGCGGATGTCGCCGCGCTCCATCGTGGCGATCCGGCCATCGAAGATGAGGAAGTCCGCGCCGCCGCCGGCTGGCCGCGACCCCGCGAATTGCGGTCGCTTCCTGCCGGCGCGATCTACGGAGGCGCCACCGGCATCGCGGCGGGCGTGGTCGTTGCCGCGCTGTCGTTGCTGCTGCCGATCGGCGTGGGGACGCTGGCGGACGTCCTTCGCCTCGTCGTCGGCCTCGCCGTCGCCGGCACCGCCGCCGGGGCGCTTACCGGGCTCAGCCTCGACGAGCGCCCGGCCAGCGCGCGTGGCGGCCGACCCATGACGCACCTTCAGGTCACGGACGCTGGGGCCACGGACGCTCGGGCCACGAACGCTCGGGCCACGAACGCTCGGGCCACGAACGCTCAGGCCGCCGCCGCCGACTCCAGCAGCTCGATGGCGTCGACCCCGCAATCGACGAGGCGGACGGCCTCGCGGACGTCGAGCAGCGGCTCGCCGTCGCGGCCGAAGCCGACGATCTCGCCCAGGAGCAGGTAGATCGGGCGGCCTTCCCGCCGGCACTCCTCCAGCTTGTTGCGTGTCGCCTGCCGGTCGAGGTCGGCGCCGAGAATCGCGACCCGGTCGTCCTTCAGGATCGCCGGATAGCAGCACAATCCGGGATAGGTGCAGTCGGCGATGCTGTCATAGGAGCGGCCGCCCGGCGGCGGCTCCCCGAGGTGGATGAAGTGGATCGCGCCGTCGCCGAGGGCGTCGCGGCATCGCAGGGTTGCCGCTTCGCCACCCGCGGGACCGCCGCCCATCTCAGGACTGCCCGGCGGGAGGCGGGCCGGCGCGGCGCCGGTCCGGATCGGCGCCGACGGGCATGGTCGCCGCCACTGCTCCGTGCCCGTTCTCCTCCGCTCGCCCCGGGGGCCGGCCCTCGGCATGGCGGACGCCGGAGGTGCGCCGGGCGATCTTCTCCTGCCTGTCCATCTTCGTCCTCCTAGTGGCGTTCGACGTCGTCGCGCTGCACATCGCCGCCATGCTTTTCGATGCGGCCGCGATCTCCCTCTCGGCCGCCGTCCTGGCACCGGTCGACGTGCTGGTTCTGGCGCGCGATCGTGCGCCGATGGGGGGTGGGCTCGCGATCGGCCGACGGCGGTTCGGCGGGCCGGGCGACGCCGCCCGGCAGGGTGCTGCCGAACGGGCCGCCTTGCGGCTGCGGCGGCGTCGATCGCGGCTGGTCTCGTCGCGGACGGTCTGGCATCGCGGGATCTCCAATCGGTGGCTGTCCAGTGGAACCCGGCGCCGCGTGGCCTGTTCCACGCGCCGGCGTCGCGGCCGCCGCTCAGCGTCGGGTGCGCCGCCGGTCCGGAGCGCCGCTGCCCGTACCGGAGAAGGCGGGGCCGGAGAAGGCGGGCGGGTCGCAGGCGTCCATGCTCTCGAGCACCGCCTCGTCGACCTTCTCGTCGTCGCGCATTGGCCGGCCGAGCTCGGTCGGGTCCGGCGGCAGCCCCGTGGAGCCGGCGACCGTCCCCTGGAGGCCGGAGGTGCCGGCCTCCCGGTAGCCGGGCGCGGGCCGCTCCGCTTCGAGTTCGATGCGGGCGCGCCGGACATACTCCGCCTCGGCGCCCTCCGGCCGCCCGTCATCCTCCCACATCATCCGCGCGAGGTTGCAGACGGGCTCGCCCTGCCTCGCCCACGCGATGGCAAACGGATCGGTACGCATCGACCTTCTCCCGTGCTAGCGGTCGGCCAGTAGGTGTCCCGGCAGAACCGGCCGGCCAGGGTCGGAGTTCCCGGGAGAAGGAACCGTCGGACCAGCGGCCGGTCGAGTCCGGACCGATCCCGTCGACGGGCGGCCGGCGCGTGGGGCCGATCACGCGGCTTCGGTCCGCTCCCGGGCGGCCATGACCTTGTCCCAGACCTCCCGGGGCCGGGGGAGATCGACGGCGAACACCGCTTCCAGCACGGCGGCGAATTCGTCGGCGCCGCGGAGTTGCCGCTCGTCCGCCCGGCCGGGGGTGGTCCGGCGCAGCCGGTCGCCGTGCAGCGAGACGTACCCCTCGCCCGTGTGGCGGAACAGCGCCAGGCTGCCGGTGAAGGGCGACGCCGGATCGCCCGACAGCCAGCGATGGGCCGCCGCGATGGAGCGTTCGTCGCGGCCGCCCGGGCGGAAGTCGAAGCTGCGGGCCATGCCTTGCGGGTGGTTCTCGAAACGCAGCCATCCGTCCTCGGGCGCGACCAGGGCGAAGTCGAACCCGCGCTGGCGGATCGGCCCGACGGCCATCGGCACCGGCTCGACGATGGCATCGGCGAGCCCCGCCTCGGCGAGGTAGGGTCGGTCGAGGTCGACCTGCAGCGTCAGGTGGTTGCCGGTCGCGCCGTCGCCGAGCCGCTGGCGTTCGACGGCGCCGCAGAGGCGGGTGACCCGGAAGCCGAGCGCGGCGAGCGCCGCACCCATGAGACCGTTCATCTCGTAGCACCAGCCGCCGCGCCGGCCCTCGACCATCTTGGCGAAGGCGTCCTGCGGGTCGACGGTGGACGGCCATCCCATGAACGCATCCAGCGCCTCCCAGGCGAAGGTCCGGAGATGGGCGCGGTGAATGGCGGTCAGCGTCTCGATGCCGGCGTCGAGGGGTGGCGACAGGCCGAGGCGCGCGAGGTAGGCATCGAGCTGCCGGGGCGTCAGCGCCGGGGTCTCCTCGTGCGTCGGGGGCGGGCTCATCGGTCGGTCTCCTGGCGAGGTGCGCAACGGCCCCCGCGCCAATCCGCAGGGGCTTCCGGCGGATGCCGTGCCGGGTCAGTCGCGGGATGCGGACCTTCCGTTCGGTCGCCCGCGTCGGCCGCCGGCCCCGGGGGCGCGGCCGGTGCCGACCGCCGGGCGGGCTTCGGCCGCGGCGGCCTCGACCAGCGCCCGGATGGCCCAATGCTTGACGCGGCGGGCGTCGGCGTCGTCGAGCCGCAGCACGTCCTTGCCGACGACCACCCCCTCCGGGCCGACGATGAGCGCCAGGGCCTTGCCCAAGGTCGCCAGCCGTTCCTTGCCGAGCCGGCCGCGCAGCGGTGCCAGCGCGGCCTCGATCAACGGCATGCGACGGTTCTGCCGGACCGTCGTCCCGCCCTGCGGGCGGTCCGTGATCGCCTGCTGGAGGGAATGGACCAGCACCATCCGGAGCGCCGCCTCGTTGGCGAGGACAACGTCGTGCAGCACCGTGTCGACGAGCTGCATGCGGGCGACGGGGTCGGTCTCGGAGACGTCGCGGAACAGCGCTTCGGGCTCGGGCGTCGCGATGTCGAGCGCCGCCTCGAAGAGCAGCGCGTCGACGTTGGGGAAGTAGCGGTAGGCCGTCGCCCGCGACACCAGAGCTTCCGCGGCGATCTCCTCCAGGCTCGGCTTGCGGCCCAGCCGGGTCAGCCGCGCCGCGGCCTCCAGGAGATCCTTGCGCGTGCGGCGGCGCTGGTTGGGACGGCCCATGCCGCCGGCCATCGCGTCACGCCTGCGGCAGCTGGCGGATGATCGCAGCGAGATCGATCCACACGTTCTCGCGGCCGACGTCGCCGCCATCGGCGAACTCGACGACATGGAGCAGGCGGAATTCCAGCGGCCGGTCCTTGCCCTCCAGACCGAACGGGCGTCCCGATGCCCGGCCGCTCCACACGGACTCGTCGACCAGGAACCGGTCGCCGTAGAGACGCTTCACGCACGTCACCCTGCCGTCGGCGAGGTCGGCGAAGAGCGCCTCGTAGAACGCGCGCGCCGCCTCGCGCCCGCGGGTCGGGCCGCCGGGCGAGCCGACGATGTCGTGCTCGACGTCGGGGGCCAGGGTCGCCAGCACGCCCTCGACATCGTCGCGCGCCTCGAATGCGAAATGTTCGTCAATCTTCCGGTCCATCTCTTCGCGGGTCATCGTCGTCTCCCGTGGGCGGGTTCTCGTGATACCAACGGCTTTTAATGAGACAAATATCTCATTGCAATATCAAAATGTCGTTATGGGATGAGTCTCTCTTCGTGCCGCGGGGCGGATCACCGCCTGCCTTGAACTCGGGGCGCCGCCTATGCTCGACTGTCGCCGCGATCCGGACGCTCGCGTCGCCGGACATGCCGGTGACGAGGCCGAAGCGATGACAGCGCCGTCCGCGATCTTCGATGTGATGACCATCCGCGCCCCGGCGGTGCCGACCGCCGCCGCCGAAGAGGTCGCCTCGTCGCTATGGGGGGTGCGCGCGAAGGCGCGCCCGCTGTCGGGGGAACGCGACGCGAATTTCCGCCTGCTGGCCGCCGACGGGCGGCAGTTCGTGCTCAAGTTCGCCAACCCGGCCGAGGATGCGGGGTTCCGGGACATGCAGGTCTCGGCGCTCCGCCATGTCGCCCGTACCGACCCGGATCTCGCCGTGCCGCGGGTCGTCGATCTGCCGGACGGAAGGGCGGAGGCCGCGGTCGTGGTACCGGGCGGGGCCGTCTGCCATGCGCGGCTGCTGTCCTGGATCGACGGCGTTCCGGTCGGCCAGTCGGAGCGCAGCGCCGGCCAGAGGGCCGCCTCGGGCGCGTTCCTCGCCCGCCTCCAGGCGGCGCTCGCCGGCTTCGCGCACCCGGCGGCGGACACGCGCATCGTCTGGGACCTGGCGCACTCGCTGGCCATGCGCGAGGTGGCGGACGTGCTTCCGAGCGTGGTGCGCGACGCCCTGCTGGCGATTCTCGACGCGTTCGAGGCCGAGGTGACGCCGATCCAGCCGCACCTGCGCCGCCAAGTCGTCCACAACGACTTCAACCACGCCAACATCCTGGTCGAGCCGGGGGCGCACGACCGTATCGCCGGCGTCATCGATTTCGGCGACATGGCGGAGACGGCCGTCGTCTTCGACGTCGCCATCGCCGCCCATTCCCAGAAGGGCGGCGACATGCCGATTGCCGAGGCCGCGGGCCACATGCTGCGCCGCTACCACGCCCTCCGCCCGCTGCTGCCGGAGGAGATCGCCATCCTGCCGCTGCTGATGGCGACGCGCGCCGTCATGGCGGTCACGCTCGCCTGCTATCATCATCACGCGCAGCCGGACAACGACCACTACAAATCATCGCTGGACCGCATCGGGGACCGTCTGAAGCTGGTCGCCGAACTGCGCTCGCCGGAGGTTGCCCGATCCCTGCGCCGCGCCTGCGGCGCGACGAACTGACGCTCGAGAGGAGTCCTCACCCGATGTCTGCCGAACTTCTGGCCCGGCGCGACCGGGTCCTGGGCGCCGGCGCGCCGCTCTTCTACACGACGCCGCTGCATCTGGTGCGCGGCGAGGGCGTCTATCTCTACGATCCGGACGGCCGCCGCTACGTCGACATGTACAACAACGTGCCCTGCGTCGGGCACGCCAACCCCGCTGTCGTCGAGGCGATGGCGCGCCAGCAGGGCACCCTCAACGTCCACAGCCGCTATCTTCACGAGGGCATCCTGGAGTTCGCCGAGCGCTTGGTCGGGCTGCACGGTCCGAACGTCGAGAGCGTCGTCGTCAGCTGCTCCGGCACCGAGGCGATCGAGGTCGCCCTGCGCATGGCCCGGGTCGCCACCGGCCGGCAGGGCATCGTCTGCACCAACGCCACCTACCACGGCAACAGCGAGGCCGTGGGCAAGCTGACGCGGCTCGCGGTCGGGCAGAACGCCAGCCCGGAGGTGCGGTCGTTCCCCTTCCCCGAGACCTACCGCCCGATCGTCGAGGGCGCGAGCGAAGCCGAGTTGTGCGACGCCTATCTGGCCCGGCTGGAGGAGGCCATCCGCAGCCTCCAGGCGAGCCCCGAGGGTTTCGCCGGGCTGATCCTGTGCTCGATCCTCGCCAACGAGGGGCTGCCCGACATTCCGTCGGGTTTCATGGCGCGCGCGGCCGAGATGGCGCGGGCGGCGGGCGGCGTCGTCATCGCCGACGAGGTCCAGGCCGGCTACTGCCGCACCGGCACCTGGTGGGGCTACACCGTCACCGGCTATACGCCCGACATCGTCGTCACCGGCAAGCCGATGGGCAACGGGCTGCCGCTCGCGGCGACCGCCGCAAGCAAGGCCCTGGTGGACGGGTTCCGCGCCCGCACCCGGTACTTCAACACCTTCGCCTCCAGCCCCCTCCAGGCCGCGGTCGGGCTGGCCGTCATCGACTATATCGAGCGCGAGAAGCTGGCCGACAGCGTCGCCGCGGTCGGTGCCCATCTCGAGGCCGGCCTCGACGCGCGGGCCCCGGCCTACGGCTTCATCGGCGACGTGCGCGGCTGCGGGCTCTTCCTCGGCGTCGAGATCGTCCACGACGACGGCGCCAGAACGCCCGATCCCGAGCGCGCGGTCGCGATCGTCGACGCGCTCAAGGACCGGGGATTCCTCACCAGCAATGCGGGAGCCTTCCGCAATGTGCTGAAGTTCCGGCCGCCCCTGGTGTTCCGCCAGGAACATGCCGACGCGTTCCTCGCAGCGTTCGACGACGTGCTGGCGGCACAGGCCTGACCGCCGGGCCGGAGATTCGGGGCGGCATCCCGTTCCGGTCCATTGCTGCTCCTTATGGTTGCAGGCGGGATGGAGTCATATCGGGCCAGATCGGTGTCGAAAGCGGTCGACGCGGGGTAGGGGGCTCGGCTTTGCTGCCGTCGTCCGGCCTCGGGCGGCCCGTGCCTCCAGTTCGCGGACCGGCCCGTCGCCTCCACCCCCCGGGAGACGCGAGGCCCACGATGAACCAGAAGACCGGAACCGTCAGCCAGTTCCGCTCCGCCCCCTGCCCCAAGTGCGGCGGACGCATGGACCTCAGCCGCCGCGAGCCGCACCCGACGCTCGGCCTGCCCAGCGAGTTGCGCAGCTATCGCTGCGCCGCCTGCGACCATGCGGTGGCCGACGAGGCGATCGAGCCCGGCAGCTTCCTCCTCGGTCGCCGGGTGGCCGCCGCACGACCCTAGCGCCGCGCGGCAGCGGCCCCCGTCAGTTCAGGCCCGTCAGTTCAGG
>NZ_JAYSFE010000057.1:2932-7784 GCF_041913585.1 Allostella sp. | reverse complement strand
CCCGTCAGTTCAGGCCCGTCAGTTCAGGACGACGCAGGTCGCGCAGGGCGTACCTTCCAGCCGGCGCGCGAGATGGGCGCGCCGCAGGCTCTGGAAGCGGTCGCTGTTCCAGCCTTCGGCGAAGGGCGTCCGGGTGAGGTCGGCCATGTGGAAGCGGCCGTCATGGTCGAAGCAGCAGGCGGAGAGCCGGCCGTCCCAGGTGATGTGGCCCTCGGTGAAGATCGACCAGCAGGGGATCGCCTCGCGCAGCGCCCCGACGCGGCCGCGGTTGCCCGCCGTCGGCTGCCAGCCGAGGGCCTTCTCCTCGGCCGTCACGAGGTCGGCCTGATTGTAGAGCGGCAGCGCGTAGACCTCGTCGACATAGGGCCGGACCGCGTCGACGGATTCGGCCATCCGGGCCCGCTGCTCGCCGTCATACTCGATGTAGGAGGCGTAGAGGCCACAGCGGCGGCCGGTCTCTTCGGCGACCCGGTCGCGGACCGCGTGCGCCGCCACGATGTTGGCGATCATCTTGCGGAAGAGGCCGGCCTTCACCCGCGCCACCGCCGAAAACTGCTCGACGTCGGCATAGTTGAACGAGAACTTCAGCGAATCCAGGCCGGCGCGGAAGCAGCCTTCGAGCCGCCCGGGCGTGGCCAGCGACCCGTTGGTGGTGAGGAAGACGTAAGGGAACCCGCACTCGTCCTTGGCGAAGGCGATCGCCTCCTCGAGCCAGGAGCAGAGGAAGGACTCGCCGAGATAGAAGAGGCCGATCTCCTCGACGCCGGCCCGTCGCATCTCCAGCAGCAGGCGCTCGAAGAGGGCGCGGTCCATGTCGCGCTGGTCGCGCAGCCGGGCCGAGCGGGCGCAGAAGCTGCAGGCGAAGTTGCAGCGCGCCGTCAGTTCGATCTTCACGCTGCGGGGCACCGGCGGGTCGCAGCGCCGCCAGTCGGGCGCGATCGCCGTGATGGCGTCGATGCGTTGGGTGATGCTGCTCGCCATGGATGCCCTCCGGTCGGCAGGCGATGATCGGAATCGGATCGTCCTGCTTCTAGCCCGGCCGCCGTCGGCGGTCTTTGCGCGGGCGCAACCAGGCGCGGGCAGCGGCACCGGCGGTCAGGCGCCCTCGGGCGGCGGGCGCCCTCCCGGCTCGACCAGCGCCCGCAGGCCCGGCAGGTCGAGGACGACCAGCTTCTGCCGGTGCCCGCCCTCGATGATCCCCTGTTCCTCCCAGGTGCTGAGCAGCCGGCTGACGGTGAAGACGGTCGTCCCGGTCATCTCCGCGAGGTCCTGCCGGCTCAGGGGAAAGCCGACGGCGACGCCGCTGTCGCTCGGGCTTCCGGCCTGCTCGACGAGACGCAGGATGGTGCGGGCGAGGCGATCCTCGACCCGCTGCGTCGACAGTTCGGCCAGGCGCGACTGCAACTCCTGGAGGCGGCTCCCGAGCATGGCCAGGGCATTCAGCGCGATCGCCGGATGGCGCAGCATCAGCCCGCGCATCGTCTCGGCCGACCAGACGAGTTCCCTGCCGTCGAGGACGGCGACGGCATCGCCCGGATAGCCGCTCTTCAGGAACATGGCGAGCGTGCCGTACATCCCCTCGGGGCCGATGAAGGCGATCACCGACTGCCGGCCGTCCGGTCCCGTCTGCTGGATCTTCACCCGCCCGGAGAGCAGCACGTGGCAGGTCGTGCCGGGATCGCCCTGGACGAAGATGCGGTCGCCCCGGGCCAGCGTGCGCACCCGTCCCGCGGCCATGACGTCGCGGAGCGCGCCGGCGCCGAGGCCGGCGAACAGCGCCAGTCGCCCCAGGATGTCGGGATCGGGCCTGGATGGTGTCTGCGGCATGGGGGCGATCCTCCTGCGCCGGCGTCCGGTCGGGACAGCCTCGGCGCCGATCGCCGATTGTGCCAGCGCAATGTGGTCGCACACCGCGCGTGCGACCCTGCCGCCGGTCACGATGACGGAGGGCGGGCAATGGCGATGGCGAGGATCGGCGTCCTGACGGTTTCCGACCGGGCGAGCCGCGGCGAGTACGAGGATCGCGGCGGCCCCGCCATCGTCGCCTGGCTCGAGGCGGCCCTGACCGTGCCCTGGCAGGCGGTCTGCCGCGTCGTGCCGGACGAGCGGCCGGTCATCGAGGCGGCTCTGGTGGCGCTGTGCGACGTCGAAGCCTGCGCGCTCGTCGTGACCACCGGCGGCACCGGCCCGGCCCCGCGGGACGTGACGCCCGACGCCACCGAGGCCGTCTGCGAGCGGACCATGCCGGGGTTCGGGGAACTGATGCGCCGGGAGAGCCTGCGGCAGGTGCCGACCGCGATCCTGTCGCGCCAGACCGCCGGCATCCGCGGTCGCAGCCTGATCGTCAACCTGCCGGGGCGGCCGGCCGCCATCGCGATGACGCTCGACGCCGTCTTCCCGGCCATCCCCTACTGTCTCGACCTGATCGGCGCGGCACGGCTCGAGACCGATCCGGCGCGGTGCGCGGCCTTTCGTCCGGCCGGTGCCTAGGAAGCCGGCGGCCGGGCGGCCTCGTTCGCCGCGGGCCGGGCCGGCGGCACGCGCAGCAGGCGCTGCACCTCCTCGCGCAGCCGGGTCAGCGAGCGGTCCTCGAGGCCGAGCTGGTCGAGGTGGCGGACGGTATTGTCGAGATATTCCGCGCACGGCCCGCGGTCGCCGCGCGCGCCGGCGATGATCGAGGCGGTCTCGGCCGGTGCCAGGCGGCCGCTGTAGAAGCGGTTGCGGCGGTCGACGACGAAGGTGAGGCAGGGAACCGGTCCGGCCGCCGTGCGCACCGGCAGGATGCGCGGATGGTACTCGTCGTTCAGCATCTCGCGTTCCCAGAGCGCGCGGCTGACCGCCTCCTGCTGCTGCAGCGGAATGCGCAGCGCCAGCCCGCGGCAGGACCCGCCGCGGTCGAGGCCGAGCACCAGCCCCGGCCGCTCGTCCGTCCCGCGGTACTGGGTCGAGTAGAGGCAGAAGCGGCGATGGTAGCCGAGCAGCAGGCCGGGCCGGACCTCGGCCGGCGTGAAGCCCGGGTTCCACATCAGGGAGCCGTAGCCGAAGACCCAGAAATGTCCGGAGGAGCAGGCGCGGAGTGGCAGCATGGGTGGCGGTGGAGTGTATCTGCGGTCGCCGGCTCCGCAAGTGGTCGCATCGCCGGCCGGGTGGGAGTATGGAAGGGGCATGATCCGTCGCAGTCGCATCCTGCTTCTCGCCGGTTCGCTGGCGCTCGCGGCCGCATTCGGCGGCTACGCCTGGTTCTGGACCTGGACCGCGGACCGGATCCTGGCCGGCCTTCCGGCCTGGACCGGGGCGATGGCCGCCGACGGCGTCCGCGTCGCCCATGGCCCGGCGTCGGTCTCGGGGTTTCCCTTCGCCTTCCGCCTCTCGCTGCCGGAACCGCGGATCGCGCGGGCCGCGTCCTACCCTGCCTTCCGCTGGAGCGGCGACGGGCTGACCGCCACCGCCCGGCCCTGGCGGCTGGCGGAATGGGAGCTGGCGGTGCCGGCACCGAGCCGACTCGAGCTGGCGGCCGGGCGCGAGCGCTGGCAGGGGACGGTCGCCTCGGGCGACGGCGCCTTCGTCGCCGACGCGCGTGGCGGAACGCTGGTGCTCGACCTGCGCGGCATCGTCGGCGTCGAGCGCGATCCCCTGTCGATCGGCGCGCTCCGGCTGCGCGTGGCGCCCGACGCCGCCCGGCCGGCTGCCCTCGCGGCCTCGGTCACCGCGGCTTCGGTCCGCCTGCCGGCCGGGGTCGATGCCCCGCTGGGGCGGGAGATTTCCGTCGTCGCTGGCAAGGCCGCGCTGGTCGAGCGCATCCCCGACCTGCCGCCGGCGGCGGCCCTGGCGGCGTGGCGCCGGGCCGGCGGCACCCTCGACGTCGAGCATTTCCGCATCGTCTGGGGCGAGGCGCGGGTCGAGGGCGCCTTCACCGCGGCCCTCGACCGCGACCTGCAGCCGATCCTGGCCGGGACGGCCGAACTGGCCGGGCACGACGCGGCGATCGACGCGCTCGTCGGTGCGGGCCAGCTCGGGCGGATGGAGGCGTTCGGCATCCGCGCCCTGCTGGCGGCGGTCGCCCGGCCGGCGGCCTCGGGCGACGGGGCGGTGGTGGCGGCGCAGTTCTCCGTCCAGGACGGCCGCGTATCCGCCGGGCCCGTCGGAACCGCGCCGCTGCGGCTCTTCTCGCTGCCGCGCATCGCCTGGCCGGAGCGCTGAGATTGCCGATGGAATGGGGCTTTTTTGCAGTGGCATGTTTGCCCCGATGTTGGTATCGCTCGCGCCCGGCGCCGTCGCGAGCCCGTGGCGCGCCCGATCACCAGAGTTACCAGAGGAGCAAGAATCGTCATGGCGGCTGCTGAGACCACTCCGACGGTGTCGCTGCGCCAGTTGGCGGCGACCCTCGCCGAGAAGCACGAGATGCCGAAGAAGCAGGCGAGCGCCGTGCTCGAGGATCTCGTCGACTTGGTGACGACGCATCTGAAGAAGGGCGACAAGGTTCGGATCACCGGCCTCGGCATTCTGCAGGTTCGCAAGCGCCCGGCCCGCATGGGCCGCAACCCCGCCACTGGCGAGCCGATCAAGATCAAGGCGTCGAAGAAGATCGCCTTCCGCGCCTCCAAGGATCTCAAGGAAGCCGTCTGACACCCGGCACATGAGCCCCGGCGACCGGTCGCCGGGTGCGAGGGGATCGGCGACGCCGCGCTGTCCGGAGGGGACGGCGCGGCGTCGTTCGTTTCGGCTGGCCGCTTTCGGGCCGGCCTATGCCGCCGCCTGCACCGGCGCCGGCGGGACGTGCTGGCCGGCCTCGACGACGCCGCGCCGGATGGCTCGGGTCCGGGTGAAGAGTTCGTGGAGCTTGTCGCCCTCG
>NZ_JAYSFE010000057.1:0-2832 GCF_041913585.1 Allostella sp. | reverse complement strand
AGGAAGTCGGCGATGGTCGCCCGCACGGCGCGCATCTCGTCCTCGACGCCGATGCCGATGCGCAGGCAGTCCGGCAAGCCGTAGCCGGCCATGCCGCGCACCAGCACGCCGCGGCGCTTGAGGAAGGCCAGTGCCGACGCGGCGTCGCGGCCGCGCTCGTCGGGGAAGCGGACGAGCACGAAGTTGGCGACGCTCGGATAGACGGTGAGGCCGAGGGCAGCCAGCTCGCGGGTCAGCCATTCGCGCCAGCGCGTCGCGGTGTCGCGCGAATGCTGGACGAAGGCCTTGTCCTCGACCGCCGCCACGCCGGCCTCCTGGGCGGCGAGGGTGACGTTGAACGGTCCGCGCACCCGGTTCAGGACGTCGACGATCGCCGGCGGCCCGTAGAGCCAGCCCAGGCGCAGGCCGGCCAGCGCGTAGATCTTGGAGAAGGTGCGGGTCATCACGACGTTCTCGGCCGCGTCGACCAGTTCGATGCCGGGCTCGTAGTCGGATTCCTCGACATATTCGGCATAGGCCGCGTCGATGACGAGCAGCACGTTGCCGGGCAGCCCCTCGTGGAGGCGGCGCATCTCCCGGCGCGACAGGTAGCTGCCGGTCGGGTTGTTCGGATTGGCGAGGAAGAGGATGCGGGTGCGCTCGGTCACCCGGGCAAGGACGGCGTCGATGTCGGTGCGCAGGTCGCGCTCGGGCGCGGCCACCGGCACGGCGCCGACCGACTTCGCCGCGATCGGGTACATCATGAAGCCGTACTGGCTGTAGAGCACCTCGTCGCCCTGGCCCGCATACGACTTGGTGAGGAGCTGCAGGAGCTCGTCCGAGCCCGCGCCGCAGACGATGCGCGCCGGGTCGAGGCCGTTGGCGCGGGCGATCGCCTGCCGCAGCCGGTCCGAGTGCCCGTCCGGATAGCGGTGGATCTCCCCGGCCATGGCGGCATAGGCGGCCCGGGCCTTGGGGCTGGGCCCGATGGTGTTCTCGTTGGAGGCGAGCCGGAAGACGCGGTTGACGCCCTCCACCGAATGGTCGCCGCCGACATAGGCGGCGATGTCGAGGATGCCGGGCTTGGGCTGGAGGCGCAGGGGCTCGGCGGCGACGGGATCGGCTTCGGTCCGGGACGTGCTCATCGGGTATTCCTCGGTTGGCGGGTCCGCCGGCCGGCTCAGCCGCGGGCGCCGCCGCTTTCCGCCAGGGGAACGGCATAGGCGCCCAGCACCAATGTGCCGGACGGCAGCCGCGCGAGGCGCGGATCGGCGTCGTCGAGATAGCCGTCGACTTCGGCGAGCACGGCGCCGTCGGCCGCGACGGCGGCACCGTACGGCGCCAGCCCGGCGGTGTGCAGCAGGTCCGCGGCCTCGGCCGGGCCGGCGGCGGGCACGGCGAGGAAGCTGCGGTCGTGGCCGGACGGCTCGGTCGGCAGGCAGGCGACGGCGACGGCGTCGCGCACCGGCCCACGGGCGCTTCCGGGGCTGGCGAAGGGCAGGCGGCTGATGATCCGCACCCGGGCCCGGTCGGCGCTCCGCAGCCGCGGCCACCAGGCGCCGGCCGGCGCCGCGGAGGGGGGCGCCAGCACGCCGACCGTCGCCGCGCCGGCGGCGACGGCGCCGATCACCGCCTCGGCCGAGCCGTGGGCGGCGAGCGGCGTCTCGGCGCCGAAATGGTCGCGCGCCAAGTCCCAGAGGCCGCAGCGGTCGGGGGCGCAGTCGACGGCGGCCGAGAACGGTCCCTGCAGGCGGGTGAACTCGCACATGATCTCGCGCCACAGCCGGACCATCGTCGCCACGCCGAAGGGGCCGTCGAGCTGGGATGCGAGGCGGCGCATGACCTGCGCCTCGCGGCCGGGCCGGAAGGCGCCGGCGCTGCCCGAGGCGCGCTTGGCGGCGGCGATGGCGCCGACGATCGCCGCCCGCTCCTGGATGAGGTCGAGGAGCCCGTCGTCGATCGCGTCGATGCGGCGGCGGAGGTCGTCGAGACTGGGGGCGACGGTGGACGTCATGGAGCGGGGTGGGGCAGCCGTGCCGAACGGGCGAAAAAGGGCGTTACTGATAGTCCGCGGCCGGCGTGAAAGCAAAGAAAACATTGACATTTGCGGGGGTGGTTTCTAACGATCCCGGCCCTGCCATCACCCGCAGGGCCCAGCCCCGGAAGGTCAGCGATGAGCGTGTCGTCGGGCGGGCCGGCTCCCGCGCCGGCCATGCGAAGCGGGCTGGTGCCGCCGCCACTCTGGCGCGATCTCCCCGGCCATCGCGTGGAGTTCGGCCGCGACCGGCCGCTCCGGCTCGATTCCGGGGTCGAGCTCGGCCCCTTCACCGTCGCCTACCAGACCTATGGCCGGCTCGACGCGGACAAGTCGAACGCCGTCCTCGTCTGCCATGCCCTGACCGGCGACCAGTACGTCGCCGAGACGCACCCGATCACCGGCAAGCCCGGTTGGTGGGAGATGCTGGTCGGCCCGGGCCGGGTGATCGACACCGACCGCTGGTTCGTCATCTGCGCCAACGTGCTCGGCGGCTGTCTCGGCACCAGCGGGCCGCGTGACATCGATCCGGCCACGGGGCGGCCCTGGGGCCTCTCGTTCCCCGTCATCACCATCGGCGACATGGTGCGGGCGCAGAAGCTGCTGATCGACCATCTCGGCATCGAGCGGCTGTTCTGCGTCATCGGCGGCTCGATGGGCGGGATGCAGGTCCTGCAATGGGCGGCGAGCTATCCCGAGCGCGTCTTCGCCGCCGTTCCGATCGCGACGGCCGCCCGCCATTCCGCCCAGAACATCGCGTTCCACGAGGTCGGCCGCCAGGCGATCATGGCCGACCCCGACTGGTGCGGCGGCGACTA
>NZ_JAYSFE010000056.1:0-29760 GCF_041913585.1 Allostella sp. | reverse complement strand
CTAGAAGGCCGACCCGTCCTTGCGGGTGAAGCGCATCCGGCCGTCGGGGCCGGTGCGGCCGTGCATGTCGATGTCGGGATACGTCGCCTCCTCGGTCGGCGTCCGGTCGCCGACGACGAGGAAGACGACGTCGCGCCCGGAGCGGTTGAGGAAATGGTGGCCGTTCGCGGCACCCGCCGGGAAGCCGGCGCACATGCCGGGACCGAGGAGTTCCTCGCCGGCGTCGGTGACCAGCACCGTCTCGCCCTCCAGGACATAGACGAACTCGTCCTGCTCGCGGTGCCAGTGGCGCTCCGACGAGCGGCCGCCCGGCTCGAGCCGGACGAGGTTGACGCCGAAATGGCTGAGGCCGGCATGGTCGCCGAGCCGGCGGTACCAGCGCTTGCGCGCCCGCGCGGCATAGGGCTCGGGATAGCCGGTGGAGTTGCTCTCGGGCACGCTGCGGGGATCGAACCCCGACGGCTTGGTCATCGCGCTTCCTCCTCTGGTACAGTCGGCGCCGGCATCGAAGCGCAACGCCGAGCCGCAGTCCATCGGGAGAAGGCCCAGCATGTATCGCGAGCGTTTCCAGCTCGACGGCCGCGTCGCCGTCGTCACCGGCGGCGGCCGGGGCATCGGCCGTGCCATCGTCGAAGCGTTCCAGGAGGCGGGCGCCCGGGTCATCGTCGGCGACCTCGAGCCGCAGCCGGCGCCGGGCGTCGAGACCTTCCGCCTCGACGTGCGCGACCGCGCCCAGGTCGAGGCCGCCGCCGCCGACATCCTCGCCCGCCACGGCCATGTCGACATCCTGGTGGCGAATGCCGGCATCGCCCGTGGCTCGAACGCCGAGGAGACGCCGGCCGACGAGTGGCGCGAGGTGATGGACGTCAACCTCGACGGCGTCTTCTGGTCCTGCCAGGCCTTCGGCCGGGCGATGGTCCGGCGCGGGTCGGGCAGCATCGTCGCCCTCGGCTCGATGTCGGGGCTGATCGTCAACAAGCCGCAGCCGCAGGCGGCCTACAATGCCTCCAAGGCCGCAGTCCATGCGCTGGTGCGTTCGCTGGCGGCGGAGTGGGCGCCCTGCGGGGTGCGGGTCAACGCGGTGGCGCCCGGCTATATCGGCACCGAGATGACCAAGGGCGGCCTCGCCAACCCGGACTGGAAGCGCACCTGGCTCGAGATGACGCCGATGGGCCGCGTCGGCGAGCCGGCCGAGATCGCCGCGGCGGTGCTCTTCCTGGCGAGCGACGCCGCCAGCTTCGTCACCGGTTCCGTCCTCTCCGTCGACGGCGGCTACACCGCCTGGTGAGCCGCCGCCACGACCGCCCGCGATCGCGGCCGCCTCAGAGGAAGTAGGTGGCGCTCTGGTCGAGGAAGTCGTGGAAGTGGACGATCGTCTGGTCGGGCTCGGCGAAGACGACGGCATAGGCCGGCGGCTCGTGGCTGCCCGGCACCTTGCCGGCGGTCACGAAGTCGAGCGCGACCTGATGGCTGGTCGCCCGCATGGTGGTGATCGGGATGCCGCGCCAGGACCCGCCGATCGGCCGGTGCAGATGGCCGAAGAAGAAGTGCCGGATGTTCGGCCGGCCGGCGACGACGCGGGCGAAGTTCTCGGGCTGCTGGAGCGCGATCTCGTCCATGCGCTTCAGCTTCACCGGGAAGGGCGGGTGGTGCTGGAAGAGGTAGACCGGCCGGTCGCCCGCTGCGTCGAGCGTCCGCTGCAGCCAGGCCAGCCGCTTCTCGCAGAGCACCCCCCAGGAGACCCGCGGCTCGTTGGTGTCGGTGCAGACGAAGAGGCCGGCCTCGGTTTCCACCGTGAACTGGACGAAGCCGTTCTCGTCCCGCGGCGCCTCGGGGAAGGTCGCCTGGAAGTTCGCCCGGTCGTCGTGGTTGCCGAGCAGCAGGTGGCAGGGCAGGCGCAGTTCCGACAGGCACTCGCGCAGCACCCGGTAGGCGCCGGCCTCGCCGCGGTGGCAGAGGTCGCCGGTGAAGATCGCCAGCGCGGCGTCCGGATGGTTGCGGTTGATGTCGGCGATGCAGAGCCGGAGCCGCTCGGCCGGGTCGAGTTCGTAGAGGCGTTCGCCGGGCGGCACGAGATGCGTGTCGGTGACGTGGATGAACTTCATCGGCGCGGGGATCCGAAGGGCTGGACGTGGAAGGAGGGGCCCGAAGGCCCCTCCAGCACATTAGAGCATCGCTCGGGCGGGCGGGATCACTTCGGAACCAGTGCCTGCACGTCCTTGCTCATGGCGGCGAGCGCGGTGCGCGGCTGGGTCGAGCCGTCGACGACGCTCTGCAGGTGGTCCTTGATGACGGCGATGATCTTGAGGCCGTTGTCGCCGGGGAAGGCGTACCAGCCGGTCATGTACTTCTGCTGCTTCAGCGACGTCAGGTGGTTGGGCTTGGTGGCGTAGAAGGGCTTGAGCCGGTTCGGGTCGTCGGCCGGCAGCGAGTTGGGCGGCATGTAGCCCGTGCCTTTCACCATCAGGGTCGCCCCGTCGGCGCCGGAGACGTACTTCATGAAGGCCCAGGCGCCCTTCTGCTTCTCGGGCGTGGTCGCGAACATCAGCGCCGCGGCGCCGCCCGTCGGCAGGCGTCCGTCGCCGGCGGGCACCGGGAAGACGGCGGTGCGCCACTTGAACTTGCCGCCGACGCCGTCGTCGGCGACGCGCAGCAGCGAGGTCGATTCGGTCCAGATGCCGACCTTGCCGGCGAAGAAGCTCTGCCGTGCCGCCTCGTGGGCGAGGTTGGGCATCTTGGCCTCGCCGATCATCCGTCCGAGGAGATCGATCGCCTGCTGGCCCCCGGGGCCGTCGAAGGCGACCTTCTTCTCGTCGGCCGACATCATCGTGCCGCCGTGCGACATGACGAGCGCCTGCCACATCCAGTTCCCGGTGATCGTCCAGGAGTGGTAGAGCCCGACCGTGTCGTTGCCGAGCGCCTGGATCTTCTTCGCGAGGTCGAAGATCCCCTCCCAGGTGTTCGGGAACTTCTCGGGATCGCCGCCCGCCTTCCGGACGAGGTCCTCGTTGAAATAGATGATCGGGGTCGAGACCGCGAAGGCGAGGCCGTACGGCTTGCCGCCGAAGGTGCCGAGCGCCATCATCGAGTCCGAGTATCCCTGGCCCTTCCAGTCCTTCTCGGCCGAGATGAGCTTCGTCAGGTCCTGGGCGATGCCGCGGTCGACGAAGATGCGCTGCAGGTTGATCGCCTGGAACGAGACGTCCGGAAGCTGCTTGGTGATCGACTGGCGCAGTGCCGTCTGGGCCGCGTCCTCGTATTCCTTGTAGGCGGGGCGGTAGAAGACCTCGTATTCCGGATTGGACTTCTCGAATTCCGTCTTGATGTCCTTGAACACGGGATCGAAGATGAAGCCCAGCGGGTACTGGACCTCGATCCGGGTCTTCTGGGCCATGGCGGGTGCCGCCAGCGCGAGCGTCGCGGCGGCGATCATGCAGGCGAGTTTCATCCTAGTCCTCCCGTTGGTGCGGCTGCGGATCAGCTCTTCATACCGGTGAATGTTATCCCTTCTATGAACCTGCGCTGCGCCATCAGGAAGGCGAGGACGAGCGGCAGGATCACGATCGTCGCCGCTGCCATCAGCGGCCCGTACTCCGTTCCCTGGTCGTTGAGGCGGAAGAAGGCGACGCCGAGCGGCGGGGTGTAGAGTTCCTCGCTGCCGACGACGATGAGCGGCCAGAAATAGTCGTTCCAGTGGGCGACGACGGAGAAGATCGCGAAGGCGACCAGCGCCGGGATCGCGGTCGGCAGCATGATCCGCCAGACGATGCCGAACTCGCCGAGCCCGTCGACGCGGGCGGCGTCGATCAGGTCGTTGGGTACCGTCATGAAGAACTGGCGCATCAGGAAGATGCCGAAGACCGAGATGGTGAAGGGCAGCACCAGGGCCGAGTAGCTGTCCAGGATGCCCATCTGGTGGAAGAGGATGTAGATCGGGATCGCGGTCGCGTGGTGCGGGATCAGCAGGCAGAGCAGGATCACCGCGAAGAGCACGCCGCGGCCGCGGAAGCGCAGCTTCGCCAGCGCATAGGCGCAGGGCAGGTTGACCAGCACCTGCAGCACGAAGATCGCCGAGGTGACGACGACGCCGTTGACGAGGAAGCGGAGCATCGGCACCCGCGTCATCGCCATCGTGTAGTTCTCCGCCGCGGCCCAGCGCGTCGGCAGGAAATGCAGTTCGGCCACCAGGATCTCGGCCTGCGGCTTCAGCGAGGTCAGCACCATCCAGGCGAAGGGCGTCACCATCAGCAGGGCGCCGGTCATCAGCACGGCGTGGCGCAGGACGGCTCCGGCCGGGCCGAGGGGGCGCCGTCTCATGCGTAGTGCACCCGGCGGTTGATGGCCCAGGTCTTGAGCAGCGACAGGGCCAGCACGAAGGCGAGGAAGACGACGGTGACCGCGGCGGCGTAGCCGGTGCGGAAGAACGAGAAGCCCTCCTGGTACATGGTGAAGAGCAGCACCTCGGTCGCCCGGTTCGGACCGCCCTTGGTCATCACCTGGACGGTGTCGAAGACCTGGAACGAGCGGATGGCGGTGATGACGACGACGAAGAGCGTGACCGGCCCCAGCATCGGCCAGGTGACGGTGCGGAAGCGGTCGATGCCGGTGCGGGCGCCGTCGACGGCGGCGGCCTCGTAGAGTTCGCCCGGGATGGCGGTCAGGCCCGCCATGAACAGCACCATGTTGAAGCCGACGCTCTGCCAGATGCCGATGGCGCAGAGGGTGAAGAGGGCGGTCCGGCGGTCCTGGAGCCAGTTGTAGCCCTCGATCCCGAACTCCCGCAGGGTCAGGTTCACGAGGCCGAGCGTCGGGTGGAGCATGAACTCCCAGACGATGGCCATGGCGATCAGCGTCGCCATCACCGGCAGGAAGTAGACGGCGCGGTAGAAGGCGCGGAGCGACGTTCCGGCCTCGATCAGCAACGCCGCGCCGAGCCCGAGCCCGACCGACGCCGGCACGACGACGGCGACATAGACGAGCGTGTTCTGGAGCGAGCGCTGGAACACCCGGTCGGCGAACATCTCGGCGTAGTTGCCGAGCCCGATATAGCGCAGCGACGCCGCCCCGAGCTGGTAGTCGGTCAAGGACAGCAGCGCGACGACGACGAGCGGCCCGATCAGGAAGAGGACCATCAGGAAGACGGCCGGCCCGGACAGGGAGAGGGCGGCGAGCGCCTCGGCGAGGCGGCGGCGACGGATGCCGTCAGCCATCGCGGCGCACCCCGGCCCCGGCGGCGAGCGGGCGGACCCGCCGGCCGGCCGGATCGAAGACGAGGACGCGGGCATTCGCGAGCGGCAGCGTCACCGCTGCGCCGATCGGGAAGCGCTCGATCTCGGCCGGGTCGTGGCGGATGACGACCGGCGCCTCGCCGCCCGGCAGCGCGACATGGAGGAAGAGGTCGGAGCCGAGATTTTCGCGATAGGCGAGGGTGCCCGCCAGTCCGGGCTCGCCGGCGTGGCGCGCGATGCCCGCGGCGGCCGGCCGGAAGCCGACCTGGACCGGGCTGCCAGCGGCGAGGCTGCCGGCGAAGGGCACCTCGATCCCGAGCACGTCGATGCCGCCGCGGCCGGTGACGCGGCCCGGCAGGACGTTGATGCGCGGGCTGCCGACGAAGCGGGCGACGCGGATGTCTTCCGGATCCTCGTAGATCGCCGAGGGTGGTGCCACCTGGAGCAGCCTGCCCTCCATCATCACCACGACCTGGTCCGACATGGTCATGGCTTCGGCCTGATCGTGGGTGACGTAGATGAAGGTGGTGCCGAGTTCGCGGTGGAGCTGGGCGATCTCGGCGCGCATGTGGACGCGGAGCTCGGCGTCGAGGTTCGACAGCGGCTCGTCCATCAGGAACACCCGGGGCTCGCGCACCATGGCGCGGCCGACGGCGACGCGTTGCTTCTGGCCGCCCGAGAGCTGCCCCGGCTTGCGGGCGAGCAGCGGCTGGATCTGCAGCACCTCGGCGACGCGGCGGACGGCGGCCGCGATCTCGCGCTCGGTGGCGGCGACGCCGGGCAGCAGCCGGCCGACCAGCGGCAGGCGGCGCGCGAAGTCGAGGCGGCGCATGCGCAGCGGCAGCGCGATGTTGTCGAAGACGGTGAGGTGCGGATAGAGCGCGTAGGACTGGAAGACCATGGCGATGTCGCGCTGGTCGGGTCGCAGCCCGTCGACGGCACCGCCGCCGATGGCCACGGTTCCGCCGTCCTGGAGCTCGAGGCCGGCGATGATGCGCATCAGCGTGGACTTGCCGCAGCCGGACGGCCCCAGCACCGTCAGGAAGGCGCCGTCGGCGATGTCGAGATCGACCCCGCGGAGGACCGGCGTCTGGCCGAAGCTCTTGGTCAGGCCGCGGATCGCGACCGACCCGCGGCCGCTCGCACCCGAGGTGCGGCCATGCGGATTGCGCGCCGACGCGGTCGTCATGCCGTCCCTTCCAAGCCCGTGTTCCCCCGCTCGACTTTTCGTCCGCTCGCGATTGACGGCGACTGTCTTCATTCCGTAACGATTAGCTAATCGTTTCGGAGGTCGTGATCGTTTCAAATCCGCACGGGCTTGGCAAGGCTTCCCGCAAGGCGACGATCCGCGACGTCGCTCGCGTCGCGGGGGTGTCGACGGCGACCGTCTCGGCGACGCTGACGGGCAGCGCCCCGGTCAGCGCGGCGCTGACGGAGCGCGTCCATGCCGCGGTCGCCGAGGTCGGGTATCGGCCGGATGCCGTCGCCCGCAGCTTGCGCCGCGGCGAGACGCGGATGCTGGGACTGCTGCTCGCCGACATCACCAATCCCTTCACCACCGCCGTCGTCCACGCGGTCGAGGCGGCCGCCCATGCCAGCGGCTACACGCTGATGCTGTGCAACAGCGACGAGGACCCGGCCAAGGAGCGGACCTATCTCGACCTGCTGCGCGCCCAGCGCGCCGACGGGGTGATGCTGATGCCGGTCGGGTTCGGCCGCGACTATGGTCAGCAGGTGCGCCGCATGCTCGACGCCCCCACGGTCCTGGTCGACCGCACCATCCCGGACCTGCCGCTGGATGCGGTCACGGTCGACGGCAGGACCGGGACTCGCGAGGCGGTCGGACATCTCGCGTCCCTCGGACATCGCCGGATCGCGATCCTGAGCGGTCCGGCCGGGGTGTCGGCCAGCGACGAGCGCGTGGCGGGCTATCGCGCCGCCCTCGACGAGGCCGGGATCACGTTCGACCCGGCGCTCGTCCGTGACGGCGCGTTCCGCCAGGACCGCGCCCGGGCGGCGACGCTCGAGCTGCTGCGCGCGCCCGAGCCGCCGACGGCGCTCTTCGCCTGCAACAACCTGATGGCGATCGGCATGATGCGGGCGGTGGCCGAGATCGGGCTCGACTGCCCGCGTGACCTGTCGGTCGCCTGCTTCGACGATTTCGACTGGGCGGAGGCGTTCCAGCCGCGGCTGACGACGGTCGCCCAGCCGACCGACGCGATCGGCGCCCAGGCCGTCGCCCTGCTGCTCGACCGGCTCGGCGATGCACCGGCGCCGGGCCTCCGGCACATCGTCCTGCCGCCGCGCCTGATCGTCCGCGACTCCTGCGCGCCGCCGCGGCGGACGCGACGGCGGGCCTGAGGCAGACCGAACGCGGGCTCCTCGATCCCGGCAAGTGCGGACACTTGCCGGTTGCCGCTGCAAAGTTGCGATCGTGTCGCAATTGCAATATTGTGGCGACCTGTTCCGGGCTTGCCCCGGCGCCGGCGCCGCGCCCGCGTCCCGGCCGACCACATCCGAAAGCCGACCATGGATACGCTCGACCTCCTCCTCTCGCGGCGCTCGATCTCGCCGGCCTTGCTGGGCGAACCCGGCCCGACCGATCGCGACATCGCGGCCATGGTCGCCGCCGCCCTGCGCGCGCCCGACCACGGGGGCCTCCGGCCCTGGCGCTTCGCCATCGTCCGCGGCGCGGCGCGGCAGCGCCTGGGCGACGTCTTCGCCGAGGCCGTGCGGGCGCGGGATCCGACCTGGACCGAGGCGCTGCTGGAGCGCGAGCGCGGCCGCCCGCTCCGTTCGCCGCTGGTCGTCGCCTGCGGCGCCCGCATCCGGCCCGACCACAAGATCCCGGAAATCGAGCAGCTCCTGGCTGCCGGCGCCGCCGCCATGAACCTGCTGAACGCCGCCCACGCCCTCGGCTACGGCGCCATGTGGGTGACCGGACCGAACAGCTACGACCCGATGGTGGCGGGGGCGCTCGGCTTCCACGCGCCGGACCGGCTCGTGGGCTTCGTCCATGTCGGCACGCCGCCGGCCGACGTCGGCGCGATCGAGCGCCCCGACCCGCGGGCGCACATGGCCGAGTGGACCGGAGCGTGAGGGCCGGCGCCATGATGCGCATCGCGATGGTCGGTCTCGTGCTGGCGGTCGTCCTGGCCGCCGGCGCCGCCGAGGCGCAGAGCCGGTCACGCCGCGGCAAGCAGCCCGAGGAGCAGCCGGCCGCGGCCAGGACTGGCTCGGAGCGGATCGGTGACTGGGTCCTGCGCTGCGACCCGTCCCAGGAGGGCCAGGCGAAGCAGTGCGAGATGGCCCAGATCCTGAGCGACAAGGACGGCAAGCGCGACCTGCTGCTGATCCGCCTCGGCTATCCGCCGAACGAGACCGCGGCGCTCGCCCTCATCGTCGTGCCGCTCGACGTGCTGCTGCCGCCCGGCCTCGGTCTCAAGGTCGATGCCCGCGAGCCGGCAGTGGTGCCGATCCGCCATTGCGACGCCGACGGCTGCATCGCCCCATGGCGGCCGTCGGCCGACGACGTCCAGGCGATGAAGGTCGGCAAGGAACTGCTGGTCCTGCTGCGCAACCGCGACGGCCGGCAACTCGGCCTGCCGGTCTCGCTCAAGGGCTTCTCGGCGGCGCACGACCGCCTGCGCTGACCGTCGACGCGGCCCACGGTCTGGGCGCATGGCGGCAGGGCCTCACTGCATGACGATGCCGCCGTCGACCACCAGCGACTGGCCGGTCATGAAATCCGAACCGGAGGAGGCGAGGAAGCAGGCGATGCCGACGAGATCGTCCGGTTGCGACGGCCGGCCGAGCGCGGCGCGGGCAGCCAGCGTCCGGAACGCTTCGCCCGGCTCCTGCGTCAGGCCCTGGTCCTGATAGCCGCGGTCGATGATGTCCCACATTCCCGTCTCGACGACGCCCGGGCAGATCGCGTTGACGGTGATCCCGTGCGGCGCCAGCGCCCTGGCGCCCGACTGGGTGAGCGACACGACCGCGAACTTGCTGGCGCTGTAGTGGGCCAGCGCGGGACTGCCCTGGCGGCCGGCGATCGAGGCGGTGTTGACGATCTTGCCCCCGCCGCCGCGGGCGATCATGGCGCGTGCCGCCTCCTGCATCCCGATCAGGCAGCCGAGGGCGTTCACGTCCAGCATCCGCCGCCAGTCTGCCTCGGAGATCCCGAGAAAGTCCCGCGTCTCGACGATGCCGGCATTGTTGAAAATGGCGTCGAGGCGGCCGAACGCGGCGAGGGTGGTGGCGATCATCGCCTGCACCGTCGCTCGCTCCGTCACCTCGACCGCCAGCGCGATGGCGCTCCCGCCGATCTCGGCGGCGACGGCGCGGGCGCCGTCGAGATCGCGGTCCGCCAGCGCGACGCGCGCCCCGGCGGCCGCGAGGCCGCGCGCGATCGCCGCCCCGATGCCGCGGGCGGCGCCGGTGACGACGATCGCGCGTCCGCCGAGGTCGGCCATGCCTACTTCGTCTCGACGCACTTCTGGTGCTGCGAGCCGAGGCCCTCGATCGCCACGTCCATGGAGTCGCCGACGCGCAGGAAGACGGGCTTCGGCTTGATGCCCGAGCCGACGCCGGGCGGCGTGCCGGTGGAGATGAGGTCGCCCGGCATCAGCGTCATGAACTCCGACAGGTGGCTGACCAGCGTCGCCACGTCGAAGATCATCGTGCTGGTCGAGCCGTTCTGCATCCGCTTGCCGTTGACGTCGAGCGTCATCTTCAGCTTCTGCGGGTCGGGGATCTCGTCCTTCGTCACCAGCCAGGGGCCGACCGGGGCGAAGCCGGGGCTGCTCTTGCCCTTGCTCCACTGGCCGGCCGAGCGCTTGATCTGATAGTGCCGCTCCGACACGTCGTTGCAGATCGTGTAGCCGGCGACGTACTTGAGCGCGTCCTCCTTGGACACGTAGCGGGCGGTGCGGCCGATGATGACGGCCAGTTCGCACTCCCAGTCGGTGTGCTCCGAGCCGCGCGGGATCGGCACGTTGTCGTTCGGCCCGGTCAGCGCGCAGGAATGCTTGAAGAAGATGATCGGCTCGGCCGGGATCGGCTGGCCCGCCTCGGCGGCATGGTCGGCGAAGTTGAGGCCGATGCAGATCAGGTTCGGGATGCGGGCGAGCGGCACGCCGAGGCGCGGCTTGCCGGCGACGACCGGCAGGTTCGCCAGCTTCGCCTTCACGTCCTTGGTCAGCGCCGAGAGCTGGGACGGCCCCAGGATCTCGGGCGTGATGTCGTCGACGATCGAGGAGATGTCGCGGATGCGGCCGTCGCCGTCGACGACGCCCGGCTTCTCCTTGCCCTTCGGCCCGTAGCGCAGAAACTTCATGGCGGTTTCCCTTTCCCCAAGCGTGATGCGGTCGGTCAGAGCACCATGCCGCCGTCGGAGATGACGGCGGTTCCGGTGGTGAAGCTGGATTCGTCGGATGCGAGATAGACCGCGAGGTGGGCGATCTCCTCCGGTCGGCCGAGGCGGCCCATGGGCTGGCGCGCGATGAAGTCCTTGCGCGCCTGCACCGGGTCGGCGAAGGCGTTGATGCGGTCGCCGAGCGAGGGCGTGTCGACGGTGCCGGGGCAGATCGCGTTGCAGCGGATGCCCTGGCGCATGTAGTCGGCCGCAACCGACTTGGTCAGGCCGATGACGGCGGCCTTGCTGGCGCCGTAGGCGCAGCGGTTGGGAACGCCCTTCACCGAGGAGGCGACCGACGCGATGTTGATGATCGAGCCGCCGCCGCCCGCCAGCATCGCCGGCAGGAACGCCCGGATGACGGTGTACATGGCGCGGACGTTGAGGCCGAACGAGCGGTCCCAGTCGGCCTCGGACGTCTCCAGGATCGCGCCGTGCGCCACCCAGCCGGCGCAGTTGAAGAGGATGTCGACGCGGCCGATCCCGGCGGCGGCCCGCTGGACTGCGGCCGCATCGGTGACGTCGAGCCGGGCGACGTGGAGGCCGGGCTGGGCGATCTCGCCCAGCACCTTCTCGTTGATGTCGGTCGCGTGGACGGTGGCGCCTTCGGCGGCGAAGGCGAGTGCGGTGGCGCGTCCGATCCCGTTCGCGGCCGCGGTGACGAATGCGGTCTTGCCGGCGAGCCTGCCCGCCATGGTGCGTTCCCCCCAAGGTTCCGGAGATTCCCGGGCCGCGACCCTAGCCGTGGCGCCCGGGTGCTGTCCACGCCGCGGCGGGGCTCAGATCAGCTGGCGGACGGCGAGCGAGCGCATCAGCGCCGCGATGCCGAAGGTCCAGGGTTCGACCTCGTGGGCGCGCTCGACGCGGTTGACGAGGCGGCCGAGCTTCGGGCTGGCGATGGTGACGATGTCGCCCGGATGGTGGGTGAAGCCCTTGCCGGGGCCGCCGCGGTCCTTGGTCGGCGCGAACATGGTGCCGGTGTAGAGCAGGAATCCGTCCGGGTACTGGTGGTGGGGCCCGCAGGTGTGGGCGACGAGTTCGGTCGGGTCGCGGCTGATCAGGCGCATCGAGCTCGACCCGTCGAGCGTGAATCCGTCGTCGCCCTCGACCCGGAGCGACACCTCGGCGCCGCGGACGTCGTCGAGCGAGAAGGTGGCATCGAAGAGCCGGATGAAGGGGCCGACCGAGGCCGAGGCGTTGTTGTCCTTGGCCTTGCCGAGGAGCAGCGCGCTGCGTCCTTCGACGTCGCGCAGGTTGACGTCGTTGCCGAGCGTGGCGCCGACGATGGCGCCCGCGGGATCGACGACGACGACGACCTCGGGCTCGGGATTGTTCCACTCCGAGACGGCATGGATGCCGACTTCGACGCCGGTGCCGACCGCGGCCATCGCCGGGCACTTGGTGAAGACCTCGGCATAGGGGCCGATGCCGACTTCGAGGTAGGGCGACCACAGGCCGCGCTCGACCAGGGCCGCCTTCAGCCGCTCGGCCTGCTCCGACCCCGGCTTCACCCTCGAGAGGTCGCTGCCGATCTCGGCCTGGAGCGTCCGCCGGATGCCGTCGGCGGCCGAGGCGTCGCCACGGGCCGAGGATTCGATGACGCGCTCCAGCATGCTGGAGGCGAAGGTCACGCCGCAGGCCTTCACCGCCTGGAGGTCGCAGGGGGCGAGCAGCCAGGGCTTCGCCGGGTCGCGGCCGTCGAGGCCGGTGTTGGCGACGATCTCGGCGATGCCGCCGATCCGCGCGCCCTCGGCACCGGCGAGGCGATCCGCGAGGTGGGGCAGGGCGAGCAGGGTCGCCATCGTGGGCGACAGGCGCGAGAGGTCGATCACGTCGTCGCCGCGGACGAGGGTCGGGACCGGCCCGGCATCCGGCAGCCAGACGCGGGCCAGCAGGGTGCCGCTCGTCCCGTCCTCGGGCAGGGTGGTGGCGGCGTCCAGCGCGATCTTCATGGCGGCGCGTCTCTCCCGGATTCGCGATTTCGTTCTTCGCGCGAGTGCATCACTGCCGCCGCCCGGCCGTCAATCGGCGCCTATCCCGGGACGGCGATTTCCGACAGAATTGCCGCACCGCACGACCCCCTGCCGGGAGAGAAACGACCAATGGCACCGCCGATCACCATTCGCCTCAACCCCGCCGACAACGTCGTCGTCGCGCGCACCGACCTCCTGCCCGGCACCAGCCTGCCCGGCGAGGACGTGACGACCAAGGGCCACATCCCGCCCGGCCACAAGGTCGCGACCGCCGACATTGCCGAAGGCGAGACGGTGCGCAAGTACGCCCAGATCATCGGCTTCGCCTCGCGCCCGATCGCCAGGGGCGAGCATGTCCACACCCACAACCTCGTCATGGGCGACTTCGCCCGCGACTATGCCTTCTGCCGGGATGCGCGGCCGACCGACTACGTGCCCGAGCCCGCCACCTTCCAGGGCATCGTCCGCCCGGACGGCCGGGTCGCGACCCGCAACTACATCGGCATCCTGACCTCGGTGAACTGCTCGGCCCACGTCGCCAACATGGTCGCCGACCGGTTCCGCCACGGCGCGCTCGCCGAGTTCCCCAATGTCGACGGCGTCGTCGCGCTGACCCACCAGACCGGCTGCGGCATGGCGAGCGAGGGCGAGGCGATGGACGTGCTGCGCCGCACGATCGCCGGCTACTCCCGCCACCCCAACTTCTGGGGCGTGCTGGTCATCGGCCTCGGCTGCGAGGCGAACCAGATCGGCGGCCTGATGAAGGCCGAGGGGCTGGCCAACGGCAGCCAGTTCCACGCCATGACCATCCAGGACACCGGCGGCACCCGCAAGACGGTCGCCGACGCGGTCGAGCGGGTGCGGGCGATGCTGCCGGAAGCGAACAAGGTGACCCGCCGGCCGGTGCCGGCGAAGCACCTGACGCTGGCCCTCCAGTGCGGCGGCTCGGACGGCTATTCCGGCATCACCGCCAACCCGGCGCTGGGCGCGGCCGTCGACCTGCTGGTACGTCACGGCGGGTCGGCGGTGCTGAGCGAGACGCCGGAGATCTACGGCGCCGAGCATCTCCTCACCCGCCGCGCGGTCAGCCCGGAGGTCGGCGAGAAGCTCGTCCAGCGCATCCGCTGGTGGGAGGACTACACGTCCCGCACCGGTAACGAGATGAACAACAACCCGTCGCCCGGCAACAAGGCGGGCGGCCTCACCACCATCCTCGAGAAGTCACTCGGCGCCGTCGCCAAGGGCGGGTCGACCAACCTCGTCGACGTCTACAAGTACGCCGAGCCGATCACCGCCCGCGGCTTCGTCTTCATGGACACGCCCGGCTACGATCCGGTGTCGGCGACGGGGCAGGTGGCGGGTGGCGCCAACATCGTCTGCTTCACGACCGGCCGCGGCTCGGTCTTCGGCTGCAAGCCGGCGCCGTCGCTGAAGCTCGCGACCAACACGGCGCTGTGGAACCGCATGACCGACGACATGGACATCAACTGCGGCACCATCGTCGACGGCAGCGCAACCGTGCAGGAGGTGGGCGAGGCGATCTTCCGCCTGATCCTGGCGACCGCGTCGGGCCAGCAGACCAAGAGCGAGGAGATGGGCTTCGGCGAGGAGGAGTTCACGCCGTGGCAGATCGGGGCGGTGATGTGATGGCGCTGCCGTCGGGCCTGTCCATCTTCGACCTGACGGGGCGCGTCGCGCTCGTGACCGGCGCCTCGCGCGGCATCGGCTGGGAGGCGGCGAAGGCGCTGGCCGGGGCGGGGGCGTCGGTCGCCCTCGTCGGCCGCGACCCGGAGACGCTGGCTGCGCGGGTGGAGGAACTGGCGGCGGCCGGACATGGCGCCGCCTTCTTCCAGGCCGACCTCTCGGACCCGCGGGTGGCGGCGACCGTCGTCGCCGCCTGCGAGGATCGCTTCGGGCACATCGACATCCTGGTCAACAATGCCGGCATCAACCACCGCCGGCCGCTGCAGGAGTTCGAGCTCGAGGATTTCGAGCGCGTCGTCGCCACCAACCTCACCTCCTGCTTCGCGCTCGCCAAGGCGGCCGCCAGGGGCATGGCGAAGCGGGGCTTCGGCCGGATCGTCTCGACCTCCTCGATCATGTCGGTGACGGCACGACCGACGATTATCGCCTACATCGCCGCCAAGGGCGGGCTGTCGTCGATGACGCGCGCCCTGGCGACCGAACTCGGGCCCTCCGGCATCACGGTCAACGCGATCGCGCCCGGCTACATCGCCACCGAGATGACGGTGCCCCTGCAGCAGAACGCCGAGTTCGACGCCATGATGGGCCAGCGCACGCCCTTGCGGCGCTGGGGCCGGCCGGAGGAGATGGCGGGCGCCATCGTCTACCTCGCCTCCGACGCGGCGTCCTATCTGACCGGCCAGACGATCGTCATCGACGGCGGCCTGACGATCGCGATCTGACGGCCGGGTCGAGACGGGGCGGGCCGGACTGCCCGCCCCGTATCCCTACTTCCGCATGTCGTCGGCGATGAAGTTGGTGACGATCTCGTCGATGTCGCGGTCGACCGGGAAGCCCAGGCGCCGGGCCCGCTCGGCGTCGATCGCGGCCGGCCACGACGAGACGATCTTCTGGATCGCCGGGTCCGGCTTCCACTCGATCCGCCTGGCTGCCTGCTGGCCGCCATGGCGCTCGACCGCCTTCGCCATTTCGCCGACCGGGACCGAGATGCCGTTGAGGAGGATGCCGCGATGGGCGCCCAGCGCGTCCGCCGGCAGGTCGTGGACATGAAGGAAGGCGGCGACCGCCTTGCGCGGCGACAGGATCGGCATCCGCGTCTCGGGCGTCACCGGGCAGACCGCGGGGTCGCCCTGGAGCGGCTCGCGGATGATGCTGGAGGCGAAGGTGGAGGCGGCCTTGTTGGGCTTGCCCGGGCGCACGACGATGGTCGGCAGGCGCAGCGCCCGGCCGTCGAGGAACCCCTTGCGGCTGTAGTCGGTCAAGAGGTACTCGCCGACCAGCTTCTGCGCCCCGTAGGAGGTCTGCGGCGTGATCGGGGTCTGGTCGGTGACGGTCGCCGGAAGGTCGCCGCCATAGACCGCGAGCGAGCTCGTGAACACGACCTTGGGAGGCTGGGGCAGGGCGCGGCAGGCGTCGAGCACATGCCGGGTGCCATCGAGATTGACACGCATGCCGAGGTCGAAGTCCGCCTCGGCGCCGGCGCTGACGACCGCAGCCAGGTGGAAGACCGAGGCGACGTCGGACCCGATCAGCGCCGCCACGGTGCCGGCGTCGGCAAGGTCGCCGACCACGGTGCGGATGCGCGGGTCGGCCGGCATCGGCGGATCGAACGGCACGGCGTCGAAGCAGATCACCTGCGACGGCTGGAACGGCCGGCCGCGGGCATCGAGCAGGGCGTGGTGGTTGAGCAGCGCCGCGGCCAGCTTGCGGCCGAGGAAGCCGCCGCCGCCGGTGATGACGACCTTCATGGAACGGGCTCCGTTTCTCGGAATGGTGGCGGGATCAGGCGGCGCGGATGCCCCAGGGCGCGGCCCAGCCGAGCCCGGCCGTGGTCTCGGCCTTCGGGCGGTACTCGCAGCCGATCCAGCCGCCGTAGCCGATCCGGTCGAAGGTCTCGAAGAGGAAGGGATAGTGGATCTCGCCGACGTCGGGCTCGTTGCGGCCGGGATTGCCGGCGATCTGGACATGGCCGTAGCGGCCGGCCAGCCCCTCGACCTTGCGCGCCAAGTCCCCCTCCATGATCTGCACGTGATAGAGGTCGAGCTGGAGCTTGAGGGCGGGGCTGCCGACGGCCGCGACATAGCCCAGCGCGTGGTCGGTGCGGTTGTGCAGGTAACCCGGCACGTCGAGCGTGTTGAGCGGCTCGAGCAATCCGGTCAGCCCGGCCGTGGCCAGCTTCGCCGCCGCCTTGCGGAGGTTCTGGACGAACACGGCCTCGCACGCCTCCCGGGCGGCCGCTGCCGGCACCAGTCCGGCCATGAGATGGACGTTCGGGCAGCCCAGCACCCTGGCGTAGTGGATCGCCTGGTCGACTGCCTCGGCGAATCGCTGCTCCTGGCCGGGAACCCCGCCGAAGCCACGCTCGCCCTTGGCCCAGTCGCCGGCCGCGGTGTTGAAGAGGACGACCGCGACGCCGGCATCCTTCGCCGCCCGCGCCACCTCCTCGGCCGGCCATTCGTAGGGGAACAGGAACTCGACGCCGCGGAAGCCGCAGCGGCCGGCCGCCGCGAATCGCTCGAGGAAGGGAACCTCGTTGAACATCATCGACAGGTTGGCGGCGAGGCGCGGCATGGGCTTCCGTTCCTTGGGTTGTCGGTTGCGTCCGGTTCCTGGACGGTAGCCGACCCTACCGCCGGAGGGAATGGCGGCCGGCGAGCCGCAATCGTCCGGTCATCGGCGCCGCCCCCGGACAGGATTGTGACGCTTTGGAGGGCAATCCGGGGCCGGGGCCGACCGGCGCGCCGGCAGGGGCGGGAGGTGCGGCCGGATTGTCGACGATCGGGCGCCGGCGGCTGTTGACATCCGGGCGGGAGTCCCGGAGCAATGGAGGTACGAACGCGGCCGGGCGCGCGGTTTCCGTGCAGCCCCGATCGAGCGCCGGGCAGGCTTCCAATGACCCGGATCGGGAGGATGAATGGCGACGGTATCCATCCGCGAGGCGCGGAAGGCTTTCGGGAATTTCGAGGTTCTGCACGGCGTCAGCGTCGAGATCGAGGACGGCGAGTTCGTCGTGCTGGTCGGCCCGTCCGGGTGCGGCAAGTCCACGCTGCTGCGGATGCTGGCCGGGCTGGAGAACATCACCGGCGGCGAGATCCTGATCGGCGGCCGGGTCGTCAACAACGTGCCGCCGAAGGACCGGGACATCGCCATGGTGTTCCAGAACTACGCGCTCTATCCGCACATGACGGTCTTCGACAACATGGGCTTCTCGCTGAAGCTGGCGAAGGCGCCGCCGGACGTCATGGAGCGCGAGGTCGGGCGGGCGGCCCGCATCCTCGGGCTGGAGCAGCTTCTCCATCGCTACCCGCGGCAGCTTTCGGGCGGCCAGCGCCAGCGCGTCGCCATGGGCCGGGCGATCGTCCGCAGCCCCCAGGTCTTCCTCTTCGACGAGCCCCTGTCGAACCTCGACGCCAAGCTGCGCGTGCAGATGCGCTCCGAGATCAAGGAACTGCACCAGCGCCTCAAGGTGACGACCGTCTACGTCACCCACGACCAGATCGAGGCCATGACCATGGCCGACAAGATCGTGGTCATGAACGGCGGCAACATCGAGCAGACCGGCCGTCCGCTCGAGCTCTACGACCGGCCGGCCAATCTCTTCGTCGCCGGCTTCATCGGCTCGCCGGCGATGAACATGCTGGAGGGGGAGATCGCCGACGGGCGCTTCCGCGGCAGCGACGGGACCGGCTGGCCGCTGCCGACCGCCGGCGCCGCCGGGGCCAACGGGGCCGGCGTCGTCTACGGCGTCCGGCCGGAGCATCTGCGCATCGACCCGGACGGCATTCCGGCGACGGTGCAGCTGGTCGAGCCGACCGGTTCGGAGACCCAGGTGGCACTGCGCGTCGGCGAGCAGTCTCTCATCGGCGCCTTCCGCGAGCGCGTGACGGCGCGCCCCGGCGAGGTGCTGCCGATCAGTCCCGACCCGGACCTCGTGCATCTGTTCGACCGGAAGACCGGCCGGCGGATCGGCGCCGGGCAACCGGCTTAGCCAACCAGGGCATGGCCAACAAAGAAGTGGGAGGAGACCAATGGCAAACATCATCACACGGCGCGACTCGCTCAAGCTGATCGGCGGCGCAGCGGCGGCGGCCACGCTCGCCGGCCAGGCCGCGGCGCAGGCGATTCCGAAGGCCGATGTGGCGGCGCCGAAGCTGCCGCTGGAGAAGGGCGCCACCCTGCGCATCCTTCGTCCGGCCCGCTTCGTCGAACCGGACGAGGTGATCTTCCGCGCCAACACGGCGAAGTTCGCCAAGGAGATGGGCGTCGAGGTCCGCGTCGACTTCGTCGGCTGGGAGGACATCCGGCAGCAGACCGCGGTGTCGTCCAATACCGGCGCCGGCCCCGACATCGTGCTCGGCTGGGCCGAGGATCCGCACGTCTATGCCGACAAGGTGGTCGAGCTCTCCGACGTCGCCGAGTATCTCGGCAAGAAGTACGGCGGCTGGTCCTTCCTCGGCGACAAGTACGGCAAGAAAGTCGGCACCAACAACTGGATCGGCATTCCCTTCGGCGGCTCGACCGGCCCGATCGTCTACCGCCAGTCCGCGGTCAAGGAGGCGGGGTTCAGCAAGATCCCGAACGATCTCGGCGAGTTCCTCAAGCTCTGCCAGGCGCTGAAGAAGATCAACAAGCCGGCGGGCTTCGCGCTCGGAAATGCCGTCGGCGACGGCAACGGCTTCGCCAACTGGGTGGTCTGGTCCCATGGCGGCTACCTCGTCGACGAGGCGGGCAAGGTCGCGATCAACAGCAAGGAGACGATCGCCTCGCTGAAGTACCTGAAGGAACTCTATCCGACCTTCATCCCGGGCACGCTGTCCTGGGGCGACGTCAGCAACAACCGCGCCTACGCGGCGCAGGAACTGTGGCTGACCGCCAACGGCGTCTCGATGTATTTCGCGATCAAGAACGACCCGGCGACCAAGGCGGTCGCCGACGACACCGACCACGCGCCGATGCCGTTCGGGCTGGTCGGCAAGGCGCCCCAGTCGGCGCTCATCCTCAACGCCATGGTGTTCAAGCACAGCAAGTTCCCGAACGCCGCCAAGGCCTACCTCACCTACATGATGGAGGCCGAGCAGTACGATCCGTGGCTGACCGGCTGCCTCGGCTACTGGTCGCACACGCTGCGCGCCTACGGGAAGAGCAAGGTGTGGGACTCCGATCCCAAGCTCGAGGTCTACCGGAACGGCACCGACAACCAGTTCTGGAGCGGCTACAAGGGCCCGATCTCGCACGCCGCCGGCACCGTGGCGGCCGAGTACATCATGGTCCAGATGTGCGCCGCCGTCGCTTCGGGGCAGGCGACGCCGGAAGAGGCGGCCCGCGAGGCCGAACGCCGGACGCGCCGCTACTACCGCTGATCGGCTGAAGCCGACGGCCCCCGGGTTCGACCCGGCGGCCGGCGGCGATTTTTACCGGAGGTACGATTGCCGGCACCCTCGGCTCGGCGCAAAGGGGGCGCCCGCACATAGAGCCTTCGTGGCTCGCGCGCCTGTTCGACTGGAAGCCGTTTCTCATCTTCATGTGCATGCTGCCGGCGGCCGGCCTGCTGCTGGTCTTCCTGACCTATCCGCTCGGCCTCGGCATCTGGCTCGCCTTCACCGACACGACGATCGGCCGCTCGGGCGTGTGGATCGGGCTCGAGAACTTCGAATACATGCTCGAGGACCGGCTGTTCTGGCAGGCGGTCTTCTACAGCGTCTTCTACACGAGCATCGCGACGGTCGGTAAGTTCGGGCTCGGCCTCTGGCTGGCGCTGCTGCTCAACAACCACCTGCCGTTCAAGAGCCTGCTGCGCGCGATCATCCTCCTGCCCTGGATCGTGCCGACCGTGCTCTCGGCGATCGCGTTCTGGTGGATCTACGACGCCCAGTTCTCGATCATCTCCTACGTCTTCGTCGACGTGCTCGGCTGGCGGACGACCTATTTCGACTTCCTCGGCTCGACCTGGCCCGCACGCTGGTCGCTGATCGCCGCCAACATCTGGCGCGGCATCCCCTTCGTCGCCATCACCCTGCTGGCCGGCCTGCAGACGATCTCGCCCTCGCTCTACGAGGCGGCGCTGCTCGACGGGTCCACGGGCTGGCAGCGCTTCCGCTACATCACGTTCCCGCTGCTGCTGCCGATCCTGGCGATCGTGATGACCTTCTCGATCATCTTCACCTTCACCGACTTCCAGCTCGTCTACGCCATCACCCGCGGCGGGCCGGTCAATTCGACCCACCTGCTGGCGACGCTCGCCTTCCAGCGCGGCATCCCCGGCGGCAACCTGGGCGAGGGCGCGGCGATCGCGGTGTCGATGATCCCCTTCCTCGTCTTCGCCACCCTCTTCAGCTATTTCGCGCTGGCGCGGCGGAAGTGGCAGCAGGGAGAAAGCAATGACTGACGCCTCGGCCGCGAACACGGACACGCCGTCGACCGCGACGGTCGCTCCGGAGGCGATGGCCTGGGACAACCGGGCCCGCCGGGTGGTGACGATCTACGTCCCGCTCGCCTGTTTCGTCTTCATCCTGCTGTTTCCGTTCTACTGGATGACGGTGACGGCCTTCAAACCCAACGCCGAGCTCTACGACTACAAGACCTACAACCCGTTCTGGATCGCCAAGCCGACCCTCGACCACATCTACAAGCTGCTGTTCGAGACGTCGTATCCGCGCTGGATCGTCACCACCATGTCGGTGGCGATCGCGGCCACCTTCCTGTCGCTGCTGTCGAGCGTGCTCGCCGCCTATGCGATCCAGCGGCTGCGCTTCAAGGGCAGCCAGTATGTCGGCCTGGCGATCTATCTCGCCTACCTGGTGCCGCCGTCGATCCTGTTCATCCCGCTCGCCACCATGGTCTACCAGCTCGGGCTGTTCGACAGCCCGCTGGCGCTGATCCTGACCTATCCGACCTTCCTGGTGCCGTTCTGCACCTGGCTGCTCATCGGCTACTTCAAGTCGATCCCCTACGAACTGGAGGAGTGCGCGCTGATCGACGGCGCGACGCGGCTGCAGATCCTGCGCCGCATCACCCTGCCGCTGGCGGTGCCGGGCCTCATCAGCGCCGGCATCTTCTCCTTCACGCTGTCCTGGAACGAGTTCATCTATTCGCTCGCCTTCATCCAGAGCAGCGAGAACAAGACCGTCCCCGTCGCCATCCTGACCGAGCTCATCTCGGGCGACGTCTACCAGTGGGGGGCGCTGATGGCGGGCTCGCTGATGGGCTCGCTGCCGGTCGCGATCTTCTATTCCTTCTTCGTCGACTACTACGTCTCGTCGCTGACCGGCGCGGTGAAGGAGTAGGCGCGGCCGATGAAGATCGACCGCGTCGAGACGCTGATCGCGGATGCCGGCTGGCGCACCTTCTCGTTCGTCAAGATCGGCACCGCCTGCGGCATCACCGGCTGGTCCGAATACAACGAGGATTTCGGCAGCAAGGGCCTGTCCCAGGTCATCGGCATGCTGGCGCCGCTGGTGGTCGGCATGGACCCCCGGCGGAGCGAGGCCATCCTGGCCCGGCTGCATGTCGCCACGCGGCAGGCGCGCGGCGGGCTGAACCAGCAGGCGATCGCGGCGATCGAGAACGCGCTCCTCGACGTCCGCGGCAAGGAGGCGGGCAAGTCGGTGGCCGCCCTCTTCGGCGGGCCGATCCGCGAGCGCATCCCGGTCTACTGGTCGCACTTCGGGACCTACCGGATCGGGCAGCGCGGCCGCGGCTTCCTGCCGGCGCTCGACACCTACGACGACCTCGCCCGCCATGCCGAGGAGGTCAGGGCCAGGGGCTTCCGCTGCCTCAAGACCAACATCTTCCGCTGGCGCGACGGCCGGCTCCACCCCTACGTGCCGGGCTTCGCGCGCACCCCCGGCTGGCCGGAGCTGAACTGGGACAACGGCCTCCTCGACGACCTGAAGCGGCAGCTCCAGACCATCCGCGATGCCATCGGCCCCGAGATGGGGCTGATGCTCGACACCAACTTCAACTTCAAGACCGAGGGCTACAAGCGGGTCGCCGACGTGCTGGCGCCGTTCCGCATGACCTGGCTCGAGATCGACAGCCACGATCCGGCCAGCCTCGCCCTCATCCGGCGCGAAGCGCCGTGCCCGGTCGCCTCCTGCGAGACGCTGCACGGACGGCGCGACTTCCTGCCCTACCTCCAGGCCTATGCGATGGATGTCGGCATCGTCGACGTGCCGTGGAACGGCCTCGGCGAGAGCCTGAAGATCGCGGCGATGGCCGAGACCTTCGAGGTCAACGTCGCGCCGCACAATTTCTACGGCCACCTCTGTTCCTACCACAGCGCCCATTTCTCGGCCGCGGTGCCGAACTTCCGCATCATGGAGATCGACATCGACTCGACGCCCTGGCGCGACGAGTTCGTCGAGCGGCCGCCGGTCATCGAGGATGGCGAGTTCGTGCTGCCGGACCGGCCGGGATGGGGCACCGAGGTGAACGAAGCGGCGATCCGGGCGCGGCCGCCGAAGTCCTAGCCCGCCCGTCGGAGGAAAGAGCTTGGCGAAGTTCCGGATCCTGACGCCCGCCGGGGCGTCATTCACCGTGGCCGGAGGCGGCTACGAGTACGAGATGGAGGCCCTGGAGGGTCTCGACGCCGAGATCGTCGAGTGCCCGGCGAGCGAGGCCGGCTTCATCGCCGCCGCCCCCGCCGCCGACGCCGTCTACGCCAAGGGGATGAAGTTCACCAAGGCCATGATCGACGCGCTCGACCGGGCGAAGGTCATCACGCTCGGCACCGTCGGCGTCGACTATGTCGACGTCGCGGCGGCGACGGCCAAGGGCATTCCGGTGACCAACTGCCCCGACACCTTCATCGAGGAGGTGGCGGACCATGCCATGATGCTGCTGCTCGCCACCCACCGCCGGGCCATCGAGCAGGACCGCATGGTGCGGGAGGGGCGGTGGAGCGAGGGCCGGCCGCAGCTCCTCCAGATCCCGCGCCTGATGGGGCAGACGCTGGGCTTCATCGGCTTCGGCCGGGTGGCGCGCGCCGTCGCCAAGCGCGCCGCTCCCTTCGGCCTGCGCCTCATGGCCTACGACCCCTTCATCGACGAATTGACGATCTCGGGCGAGGGGGTCGAGCCGGCGAGCCTGTCGGAGGTGCTGAGCCGCTCCGACTTCGTGTCCATGCACGTCCCGGCGACGCCGGAGGCCGAGGGGATGCTGAAGGAGAAGCATTTCCGGCAGATGAAGAAGAACGCCATCTTCATCAACACCGGCCGCGGTCCCACGGTGCAGGAGGCCGGGCTGGTCAAGGCGCTGGAGGAGAAGTGGATCGCCGGCGCCGGCCTCGACGTCTTCGAGGTCGAGCCGGCGCGCCAGGACAACCCGCTGCTGCGGATGCCGCACGTCATCCTGTCGCCGCACAACGCGTCCGCCTCCGCCCGCTTCGATGTCGCCCGCAAGCGCCGCGTCGGGCAGGAACTGTCGCTGGTGCTGTCGGGCCGCTGGCCGATGTCCTGCGTCAACCCGACGGTGCTCCCGGCGACCGGCCTGCGGCGCTGGCAGCCGGTCTCCATGGAGCGCGGTCCCAACTCCTGAGCCGCCGGAGGCCCCGACCCGCGTCCACCGTGGGCCGGGGCCGCCGCGATCGGATCACCCCGTCTGGCGGCCCTGGCGCGGACGCCGGACGGCGCGGAGCTTGCCGCTGCGCGCGCCGCCGCAGAAGAAGCGGTCGCCGCCGTCCGATTCGAGGCCGGAGACGTGGGTTCCGGCCGGCATCGCGAGCTCTTCCAGCACCCTGCCGTCGTCGGGATCGACGCGCCGCAGGCTGCTCTCGTCGCCCTCCCAGGTTCCGTGCCAGAGGGTGCCGTCGACCCAGGTGACGCCGGTGACGAGCCGGTCGGAGCGGATCGAGCGCAGGACGGCGCCCGTGGCGGGGTCGACCTGGTGGATCGTCCGCCCGCGATACTGGCCGACCCACAGCATCCCTTCGGCCCAGGCGAGGCCGGAATTTCCGCCCTCGGGGGCGGGGATGGAGTCCACGACCTCGCCCGTCTCCGGATCGATCTTGCGGATCCGGTCGTCCCCGATCTGGAAGAGGTGGCGCCCGTCGAAGGCCGTGCCGGCGTCGGCGGGCACGGCGAGCGAACGGGCGGGCTGACCGCTCTCCGGGTCGATCGCGGTCAGCGTCTCGCCGGTGGCGATCCAGACATGACGGCCGTCGAAGGTGACGCCGGCCACCTGCTCGATGCCGGGAAAGGGGCCGTACTCGCGCAGGATCTCGGCTGGTGCGGTCTTCATGGTCCTTGTGCTCCTGCTTGGTGGATGCCCGTGAAGCTAGGCACCCGGCAGCGGCCCCGGGAGTAACAAGGTCGTCGTGAAGCCGACCGCCGGCGGCGTCAGCCAGCGCCGGGCACGTCCCCGGCCGACCGCGCCGACGCGGCCCGTCGCCGACAGCGCGTCGAGTGCCCGCTGCACCGTGCGCTGGCTCGCTCCGAGGGCGAGCGCGAGGGCCGAGCTCGACCATGCCTCGCCGTCGGCGAGCAGGGCCAGCACTTCGCCATGCGGCCCGTCGACCGGCGGCGCCAGGACCACGGCCGGCCGCCCGGAAGCCGGCGCCAGCGCAAATCCGTCGCGGGTGGCGCGGACGTCCGCCGACCCTTCCAGCGCGTCGCGCAGCCGGGCGATCTCGACCCGCAGCCGGACGCGGTGCGATTCGTCGATCTGCTTCGAGCGGAACGCCAGCTGGATCAGGTGCGAGCGCGCGGCGTCGCCGGGCCACGCGTCCGCCAGCGCGCGCACGAGTGCGAACAGCACCGGGCGGCCCGCCAGCGCGATGGTGCGGTCCGGGGCGCGGACGACATGCCGGCAGGCGTCGACGACGAACATGTCGGAGGCGAGCAACGGCTCGACCGCTTCGAGCGTCAGGGGCTGTTCCGTTCCCTGAGAGAGGAGGCGGGCCGCCGGCGTCCGCAATGCCGCCCGTGCGGTGGCGATCTCGGCCGACAGGGCGGGGATGCCGGCTTCGCCGGCCGCGTCGGCGGCGCGGTCGAGTGCGCCGCGTGCCGGCGCGATCCTCAGGCGCCGCATGGCGATGCCGGCCGATACCAGCTCGTGGACCGCCCGCATGGTCGCCGGCAGGGTCGCGGCATCGAGCGCCGCCAGCGCCTGCTCGGCCGCATCGAGGCGCCCGAGCAGCAGGAGGTAGCGAACCTCGATCAGGCGCGCATGGGCAGCGTTCGCCCGGTCGCCCTGGGCGTCGAGAAGGGCGGCAGCTCCGGGCAGGACTTCGATCGCCGGCCCGAGGTCCCTCGAGACGAGCGCGATTTCGGCCTCGGCGACGATGCAGCGGGCACGGGCGACGCGCTCGGCCGGCCCGAAGGCCGCGGCGGCCCGGCGGAGCAGGGTGCGCGCGCGCTCCAGGTCGCCGAGGCGAGCCACGACGATCCCGCGCAGCGCCAGCGCCGGCGGATCGTCGCGCAGGGCGACCCGGTTCAGTGCGCCCAGCAGATCGCCGGCGGCGAGCGCGCGCGCGGCCGCCGCGATCAGCGAATCCACTGGAACCCCGACACGCTTGTCACTCTCGCGGTCCGCCGCTCCGTCCTAGCCTCGCCGAGGGTACGACAGCCGGGGAGCGGGGCAAGAACGATGGAAGACGAAGACCTGGGGAGGAAGCACGGCGGCGCGGCGCGGTGGCTCGCCCTCGCCGCGGCACCGACGTTCGCCGCCATGGCCGTCGCCAGCGCCGTCGAGGAGGGGCGCGCCGCGAGCCTGATCTGCATGGCCGAGGGGGCTTCCCCGATCGTGAGCGGGATGCTCCCGATGTACGTGCTGATGAGCCTCTTCCACCTCGGACCCTGGCTGCGATGGATCGGCGGTCGCCGGCGGAACCGCAGGGATGTCGGACGTCCGGCACAATCCCGCCAGACTTGTCACTCCCGCCCGCCGGGGCGGTTCGGCCAGCCTCGTCCCTGCCTTCGGGCATTCAACGAAGAGCGAGGATCACGATGCACAGGATCGGAACGCGCGACGAATGGCTGACTGCCCGCCTCGACCTGCTCCAGGCGGAGAAGGAACTGACGCGGCGCGGCGACGAGCTGGCGCGGCGGCGCCAGGAACTGCCCTGGGTCCCGGTCGAGAAGCCGTACCGGTTCGAGACCGAGGCGGGCGCGCTGGCCCTGCCGGATCTCTTCCAGGGGCGCTCCCAGCTCCTCGTCTACCACTTCATGTTCGGACCGGACTACGACGCCGGATGCCCGTCCTGCTCGATGATCGCCGATGGCTTCGACGGCTTCGCGGTCCATCTCGCCAACCACGACGTCATGCTGTGGGCGGTGTCGCGGGCGCCCTTGGCGAAGCTGCTCGCCTATCGGCAGCGGATGGGCTGGACCTTTCCCTGGGCCTCCGCCGACGGCAGCGACTTCAACTCGGACTTCCATGTCTGGTTCAGCGAGGAGCAGCAGCGGCGCGGGACGGTCGACTACAACTACCGTCGCGAGCCGCCGATGGCGCCGGCCCTGGAGGACGGCCTCGTGGCGGAGCTGGGGACGATCTGCGGCACTGACGTCGCAACCTTCCGCCGGGAGCGTCCGGGGCTGAGCGCCTTCGTCCGGGAAGGCGACGCCGTCTACCACAGCTACTCGACCTACGCCCGCGGGGTGGACGGGCTGTGGGGTGCCTTCCAGTGGCTGGATCGGGCGCCTCGGGGACGCAACGAGACCGGACTCTGGTGGCGCCGCCGCGACGAATACGGCCGCGCCTGAACGCGGACCCGGCGGCCTCCCGGGCGGGACGCCGCCGGGCGCCGGCTACCGTCCGAAGCCGGCCTCCTTCAGCAGCTCGCCGTTGACGCAGTTGCGCAGCCGGCCCTCGGTCAGCATCAGCCGGGCGGTCTCGGCCGCCTTGAAGCGGATGTCCCACAGGCTCTGGGCGCTGTAGAAGGCGGCATGCGGCAGGAGGACGAGGCGGCCGCGGATCCAGTCCTCGTCGTCGCGCCAGGCGGCGATCAGCCGGTGGTTCGGATCGGGCGGCTCGTCCGGCAGCACGTCGAGCCCGGCGGCCGCGATCCGGCCGGACTTCAGCCCGTCATGGATGGCGTCGAGATCGCAGATCGGTCCGCGCGCGGTGTTGACCAGGATCGTCCCGGGGCGCATCGCCGCCACGGCGGCGGCGTCGATCAGGCCGCGCGTCTCGTCGTTGAGGAAGGCGTGGATGGTGACCGCCTCGACCGCGCCGAGCAGGCTGGCGACGGACTGGTGGCGCGTCAGCCCCAGCGCCAGTTCGGTGCCGTTCGAGACGTAGGGGTCGTAGAAATGCACCGGCAGGTCGAAGGCCTTGAGCCGCAGCGCCGAGGCGGTGCCGATGCGGCCGAGGCCGATCACGCCGACCGGCATTCCCTTGGTCCGGCGAATGACCGGCGCGTGGCTGACGTGCCAGTTGGCGACGACGTCCCGCCGCAGCGCGTTGTCGTAGGCGCTGACCCCGCGGGTGAAGTTCAGCAGCAGGGCCATCGCGGTGTCGGCGATGTCGGTGGTGCCGTAGTCGGGCACGTTGGCGACGGGGATGCCGCGCCGGGCCGCCGCCCGGATGTCGATGTTGTCGTAGCCGACGCCCATCCGGATGATGATCTTGCAGTTGTCGAGCCGCTCGACGACGTCGGCCGTGATGGTGAGGCCGATGCCGAGGACGACGGCGTCGGCCGCGCGCCAGACCTCGTCGGCGATCTGCTCGCGCCGGGTGGCGTCGAAGGTCGCGAGTTCGATGCCGTCGCCGGCGCCGGCGCGGTCGGCCTCGGCACCGCCGAGGAACCGGGTGTCGGGGTAGAGAATGGTCGGCATGGGTGGGCGGGCCTCGCTCAATGGCTTTCGCGGGCGACTTCGGCCCCCGACTTCCCGACCAGGAAATCGAGGTCGGCGCCGGTGTCGGCCTGCAGGACGTGGTCGATGTAGAGCCGCGCGTAGCCGCGGTCGTGCCGCGGGGCAGGGGCCTTCCAGGCTGCCTTGCGGCGGGCCAGTTCCGCCTCCGGAACGTCGAGGGTGAGCGTCCGCCGGGCGACGTCGAGCGCGATCATGTCGCCGTTCTCGACCAGCGCCAGCGGTCCGCCGACCGCCGATTCCGGCGCGGTGTGGAGGACGACGGTGCCATAGGCGGTGCCGCTCATCCTTGCGTCGGAGATGCGCACCATGTCGGTGATGCCGCGGCGCAGGATCTTCGGCGGCAGCGGCATGTTGCCGACCTCCGGAAAGCCCGGGTAGCCGCGCGGGCCGCAGCCCTTCAGCACCAGGACGCAGGTCTCGTCGACGTCGAGGCTCTCGTCGTCGATGCGCGCGTGGAAGTCCTCGATGGACTCGAAGACGACGGCGCGGCCGCGATGCTTCATCAGGTGCGGCGACGCGGCCGACGGCTTCAGGATCGCACCGTCCGGGGCGAGGTTGCCGCGCAGCACCGCAATGCCGCCCTGGTCCTTGAACGGCGCGTCGGTCGGGAAGATCACGTCCGGGTTCCAGTTGGGCGCATCCGCGGTGTTCTCGCCCATCGTCCGGCCGTTGACGGTCAGCGCGTCCTTGTGGATGCGGTCACCCAGCGCCCGGATCACCGCCGGCAGGCCGCCGGCATAGAAGAAATCCTCCATCAGGTACTTGCCGGACGGCATCAGGTTGACGAGGCAGGGGACGTCGCAGCCGAGCCTGTCCCAGTCCTCGAGCGAGACCTCGACCCCCATGCGGCCGGCCAGCGCCAGGAGGTGGACGACGGCGTTGGTCGAGCCGCCGATCGCGCCGTTGACGCGGATCGCGTTCTCGAAGGCCTTGCGGGTCAGGATCTTCGACATGCGGAGATCCTCTTTCACCATCTCGACGATGCGGCGGCCCGCCATGTGCGCCAGCACGTAGCGGCGCGAATCGACCGCGGGGATGGCGGCATTCGACGGCAGCCCCATGCCGAGCGATTCGACCATGGACGCCATGGTGGAGGCGGTGCCCATCACCATGCAGTGACCGGCCGAACGGGACATGCAGGCCTCGGCGTCCATGAAGTCGGCCAGCGTCATCTCGCCCGCCCGCACCATCTCGCCGAACTTCCAGACATGGGTCCCGGACCCGATCTGCTCGTCGCGGAAGCGGCCGTTCAGCATCGGCCCGCCGGAGATCGCCAGCGTCGGCAGGTCGCAGCTCGCCGCCCCCATCAGCAGGGCCGGCGTGGTCTTGTCGCAGCCGACGAGCAGGATGACGCCGTCGATCGGGTTGGCGCGGATCGATTCCTCGACATCCATGCTGACGAGGTTGCGGAACAGCATGGTCGTGGGCCGCATCAGCGTCTCGCCCAGCGACATCACCGGAAACTCGAGCGGAAAGCCGCCCATCTCGTAGACGCCGCGCTTCACGTGCTCGGCGATCTTGCGGAAATGGGCATTGCAGGGAGTGAGCTCGGACCAGGTGTTGCAGATGCCGATGACCGGGCGCCCGTCGAAGAGGTGCGAGGGCAGGCCCTGGTTCTTCATCCAGCTCCG
>NZ_JAYSFE010000055.1:0-30352 GCF_041913585.1 Allostella sp. | reverse complement strand
TGGCGGAGAGGGTGGGATTCGAACCCACGGTACGCTCGCGCGCACAACGGTTTTCGAGACCGCCCCGATCGACCGCTCCGGCACCTCTCCGCTTGCTCGAACGGCCGCAGGTGATTACGGGGTCGGGGTGCGGAATGCAAGCCAAACCGTCACGGCAGGCGGACGGTGAAGGCCTCCTCGGCGAGCAGGTTGCCGTCGCGGTCGAAAAGCTGGACGAAGCCGGGGCCGAGCTGCGCCGGCATCAGGTCCCAGGTGCGCCAGTTCGGGCTGACCCCGGCGTAGAGGTCGCGGGTGCGCACCACCCGGCCGTTGCTGATCCAGCGCAGGGTGAAGGCCGGCCGGTCGGGGTCGGCGCGGGCGCAGTCGAGCCGCAGGAAGGCATGCACCCGGTCGTACTCGACGACGAACTCGGTCGTCGGCTCCACCGGCTCGCGCTGGTAGACGCCCTTGGCGGTGCGGAACTCGCGGATGATGCAGTCGGTCTCGGCCCGCGCGGGCGCCACGCCGGCGAGCAGCGCCGCCGCGGCCGCCAGGACGATGGGGAGGGTTCGACCGGTCGTCATTCGCGGGGCCAACCGTTACCCGATGCCGGCGCGGCGACCAAGCGCGGCCGCCACGCACCGTCACCGTAACGCAACGCCTGCGGCATTCCGGCAACGGCGGCAGCCGCCGCTCCTCCCCGCCTCGCCCCGAACGCCGACGCCCGCCTATGCCGAAAGGGCCGGCCGGCGGTCGGCCCAGGGCCGCGCCCCCTCCAGGAGTTCGGCCAGACGCAGCACCGCATAGTCGCTCCACCAGGGCCCCACGATCTGGAATCCCGTCGGCAGCCCGTCCGCGGCGAAGCCGCTCGGGATCGACATGGCGGGGTTGCCGGTCAGGTTGAAGGGGTACTGGTAGGCGGTCCAGCTCTGCCGGGTGATGCCGCACTCGCGGCCCGCCACGACGACGGGCCTGGTCGCATCGAAGTCGGCCGCGAGTGCGGTCCTGGCCGTCGTCGGCGAGACCAGGAAGCGGTAGCGGCCGAAGAGCGCCTGCACCGCCTGGTAGAGCCGGGTCCGCGCCCGCTCGGCCCGGAGCCGGTCGAGCATCCCGTACTGCATCCCCCAGTCGGCGAAGGCGATCAGGCTGGCGTCGAGCCGGTTGCCCCAGCGCTCGCGCAGGGCCGCGACCGAGGCGGCGATGCCGGTCTGGTAGAGGATGCGGCCCTCGGGCTCGGCCCAGTCGATGGCGTCGGTCACCTCCTCGACCTCGGCGCCGAGGTCGCGGAGCGCGGCCACCATGTCGTGGGTGCGCGCCTCGACCTCCGGGTCGAGGACGGGGTTCGCCATCCGCGCGACATAGCCGATGCGGACGCCGTCGAGCCGTGGCCCCTGGAGGTCCGGCGGCAATGGCGCCGGCCCGCCGCCGAGGCTCCACGGGTCGCGCGGGTCCGGCCCGGTCATGACGGAGAACATGAGCCGCGCGTCGGCGACGGTGCGCGTCATCGGCCCGACGAAGGACTGGTTGAGGAAGACGTCGGCCGCCGCCTCGTGCGGGATGGCGCCCCGGGTCGGCTTCAGCCCGGCGATGCCGGCGCTGGCCGACGGTCCGCGGATCGACCCCGCACCGTCGGTGCCGACGGCGAGCGGCGCCAGCCCCGCCGCCACCGCCGCCGCGGCGCCGCCCGAGGAGCCGCCCGGCGTGTGCGCCGGGTTCCACGGGTTGCGCGTGATCCCGGTGAGCGGGCTCGTGGTGATGCCCTTGTGGCCGAACTCGGGCGTCGTCGTCTTGCCGACGATCACGGCACCCGCCGCCCGCAGGCGCGCGACCGCGATCGAATCCGCCGCAGCGAGGTTGTCGGCATGGACGTGCGAGCCGTGGGTGGTGCGCATGCCCGCGACGTCGACCAGGTCCTTGACCGAGACCGGCACCCCGTGCAGCGGCCCCAGCGGCCGGCCCGCGGCGACCGCCGCCTCGGCCGCCGCCGCGGCGGCGAGCGCGCCCTCCCGGTCGACCGAGACATAGGCGTTGACGACGGGCTGCCAGCGCTCGATCGCATCCAGGACCTGGCCGACATAGGCGACGGGGGAGAGTTCGCCGCGACGGATCAGCGCCGCCGCGCGGGTGGCGGGCAGGAACAGCAGCTCTTCGGACATGGACGGCGGGCGCTCCGGGAAGGATGTGGCCGGAAGAAGGGCCGCCGTCACGATGGCATGGCCGCCCGCGGCCGGCCAAGGCCGGATCGGGCCCTGAACCGGATCGGGCCTGGACTGGATCGGGCCTGGACCGGCCGCCCCGCCTCCCCCATTCTCCGTCGCGGACGGTTTCCCCTCGGAAAGGATGCGGCGGATGCGGATCGTGGTCATGGGTGCCGGCGGCGTCGGGGGCTATTTCGGCGGCCTGCTGGCGAAGGGCGGACAGGACGTCACCTTCGTCGCCCGCGGCGCCCATCTGGCGGCGATGCGCGCGCACGGCCTCACGATCGAGAGCGAGACCACGCCCTTCCATGTGCCGGCGGTCCAGGCGACCGACGACCCGGCCACGATCGGCACCGCCGACATCGTGCTCTTCGCCGTCAAGCTCTACGACATGGCGTCGGCGGCCCCGACGCTGGCGCCGCTGGTCGGCCCCGGCACCGTCGTCGTTACCCTGCAGAACGGCATCGACGCGCCCGAGATCGTCGGCCGGGCGGTGGGCGCGGACCATGTGGCGCCCGGCGTCGCCCGCATCTCGGCCCTCATCGAGCGGCCGGGCGTAATCCGCCACAACGGCATTCCGCCCAGCATCATCTTCGGCCCGGCGCGGCCCGCCCAGGCGGCGGCGCTGGCGGCGCTGAAGGCGGCCTGCGACGCGGCCGGGCTCACCGCGATCCTGACCGACGACCCGGAGCGCGCGGTCTGGGAGAAGTTCGTCTTCCTCGCCTCGATGAGCGGCCTGACGGCGCTGACGCGCCATTCCATGGGGCCGATCCGGACCAATCCCGCGACCCGGGCGCTGCTGCTGGAATCGCTGGCCGAGACCGCGGCCGTCGCCGCCGCGGTCGGCGTCCGCCTGCCGGCCGACACGCCGGAGCGCACGCTGGCCTTCATGGACGCCCTGCCCGAGGGCGCACGCGCCTCGATGCTGGAGGACCTGGAGCGCGGCCGGCGGCTCGAACTGCCGTGGCTGTCGGGTGCCGTCGCCCGGCTCGGCAGCGCCAACGGCGTGCCGACCCCGATCCACCGCACCATCGCCGCCGCGCTCGCCCTCCAGGTCGACGGCGCCCCCGCCAAGGGGTGACAGGCGCAGGGTTTCTCGGGAACAATCGGCCGACCCCACGCAACGTCCCTGCACCGATCGGAGCGGAGAACGCCGCCATGGAACAGTTCGGCATGGGCCAGCCCGTGCGCCGCAAGGAGGATGTCCGCTTCCTCACCGGCCACGGCCGCTACACCGACGACATCAACCTGCCGGGCCAGGCCTACGGCCATGTCCTGCGCTCGCCGCATGCCCATGCCCGCATCCTCGGGATCGACACCCGCGCGGCCTCGGCGGCGCCCGGCGTGCTGGCGGTGCTGACCCATGCCGACGCCGACGCGGACGGGCTGCCCGGCCTGCCCTGCCATGTCGACGTGCCGGGCCGCGGCGGGGCGAGGATGTTCGCGCCGCTCCGGCCGGTGCTCGCCGACGGCACCGTCCGCTATGTCGGCGACCCGGTCGCCTTCGTCGTCGCCGAGACCGCCGCCCAGGCCCGCGACGCCGCCGAACTCGTCGAGGTCGAGTACGAGGCGCTGCCGGCCGTGGTCGACGCCCCGGCCGCACTGGAGCCCGGCGCGCCGCTGCTCTGGCCGGAGCATGGCAGCAACCTCTGCGTCCACTGGGAAAGCCATGACGGCCAGGCGATGCGCGAGGGCTTCGCCCGCGCCCACCGCATCGTGCGCTGCGAACTCGTCAACAACCGCGTCGTCGGCAACCCGATGGAGCCACGGGTCGCCATCGGCTCCTACGACCCCGCGACCGGCATCCGCACCCTGCACACGCCGAGCCAGGGCGTCGTCAAGCTGTGGCAGGGGCTGGCCTCGATCGTCTTCGACACCACGACCGACAAGATCCGGGTCGTATCGCCCGACGTCGGCGGCGGCTTCGGCCTGCGCGGCAAGCTCTTCCCCGAGACGGTGATGGTGGTCTGGGCGGCGACGCGCCTGGCGCGGCCGGTCAAGTGGACCGCCGACCGCAGCGAGACCTTCCTCTCCGACCCGCACGGGCGCGACCATGTCACGGTCTGCGAGATGGCCTTCGACGAGGACGCCCGCATCCTCGCCATGCGGGCGGAGACGGCCGCCAATGTCGGCGCCTACCTGCTCGATTTCGGGCCGCGCATCCCGACCGTGGCGGGTGCGCGCATCGCCGGCTCGGTCTACGACGTGCCGGCGATGCAGCTCTCGGTCAAGGTGACCTTCACCAACACGGTGCCGACCGACGCCTATCGCGGCGCCGGCCGGCCGGAGATCTGCTACCAGATGGAGCGCCTGCTCGACCTCGGCGCGGCCGCGTTCGGCATCGGCCGCGACGAGATCCGGCGGCGCAACTTCATCCGGCCCGAGCAGCTTCCCTACAAGAACCAGGTGGGGATGGTGATCGATTCCGGCCTCTTCGCCGAGACCATGGACCGGGCGCTCGCCAAGGCGGACTGGGCCGGCTTCGCCCGCCGCCGCGCGGCGAGGCGCGACGGCAAGCTGCGCGGCATCGGCCTCGGCTACTATGTCGAGGCGTCGGGCGGCCAGCCGCTGGAGGAGGCGCGGGTGCGCTTCGAGCCGGACGGTCGCGTGGTGCTGATCGTCGGCACCTTCAGCCACGGCCAGGGGCACGAGACGGCCTTCGCCCAGATCCTGTCCGAGCGGCTGGGCGTGGCCTTCGACCGCATCGACTTCCGCCAGGGCGATTCCGACTTCGTCAAGTTCGGCAACGGCACCGGCGGCTCCCGCTCCTCGCAGATGGGCGGAGTGGCGACGGCGCGGGCGGCCCAGCAGGTGATCGACAAGGCCCGGCGCATCGCCGCCCACCGGCTGGAGGCGGCCGAGGCCGACATCGCCTTCGCGGCGGGCGCCTTCCTGGTGCCGGGCACCGACCTCCGGATCACCATCGACGCCGTCGCGAAGCTCGCCGCCGACCCCGCCAACCTGCCGGAGGGCATGGCGCCCGGCCTCGACGAGACCTGCCGCTACCAGCGCCCGACCGAGTGCAACTTCCCCAACGGCGCCCACATCGCCGAGGTCGCGATCGACCCCGAGACCGGCATCGTCCAGGTCGAGCGCTATGTCTGCGTCGACGATTGCGGCGTCATCATCAACCCGCTGCTGATCCGCGGCCAGGTCCATGGCGCGGTCGCCCAGGGGCTGGGCCAGGCGATCCTGGAGCGCACGGTCTACGACCGCCAGTCGGGCCAGCTCGTCGCGGGCTCGTTCATGGACTACGCGATGCCGCGGGCGGCCGACATGCCGGACCTGGAGGTCGACTTCCACGTCGTCCCCAATCCGAGCAACGACCTCGGCGTCAAGGGCGCCGGCGAGGGCGGCTCCTGCGGCGCGCCGCCGGCCATCGTCAGCGCCGTCTGCGACGCGCTCGGCATCGCCCATATCGACATGCCGCTGACGCCGGAAGCGGTCTGGCGCGCCGTCCGGGCGCGCCGCGCGGCGGCATAGGCCGGCGTCAGGACCGGGCCGGGGCGAGGTCCGCGAGGACGCGGGCGAGGCGGGCGCCGACGATCTCGGCCTCGCCGTCGCGGAGGTTCTCGGCCCCTGCCCAGAGGACGTTGCCGGCGCGCGGCGCGAGGAAGATGCGCGGCTCGCCCGCGAGCAGGCGGCGCGACAGCTCGGCCGACGACACGCCGGCGAGCGGTCCCTCGAAACCCATGATGAGGTAGGGCGCGCGGCCGTCGTTCGACGCCAGCATGCGCCGCGTCAGGCCGGGCACGCCGGCGACGGCCGCCTCGATCGTCTGCAGGCGGGAATGCCACTGCCGGCGTTCGGCCTCGTGGTCCCGGGCGGCATAGTCGGCGAGGGCCGCGATGAGGCCGGCGATCTGCTCCTTGCCGACCTTGTAGCCGCGGCCGATCCCCATGTAGGGCGCCTCCGGGTGGGGCCGGCCGGTCAGCTCGGCATGGATGTCGGCATCCTGGTGCTGGAGCGCGATCGAGCGCAGGAGGGCTTGGCGGCAGGCGGTGAAGCCGCTGGCCGGCGGCCCGCCGATCGCCTTGCCGCCGCTGAAGGAGACGGCGTCCGCCCCGGTCGCGACCAAGGCGCGCAGGTTGTCGGCCGGCGGCAACGCCATCGAACCGTCGACGACCACGCGCGTGCCGCGGCCGTGCGCCACCGCGACCACCGCCGCCAGGTCCGGCACCCCCGCCTGGTCGCGATAGGGCAGGCCGGTCGCGTCATAGAAGACGCAGGCGACCTCGGCGTCGATCGCGGCGGCGAGTGCCGCCAGCGGGTCGGGCACGGCGGCATCGACCAGCCGCAGCCGGGCCCCCGCGGCGCGGATGGCGACGTCGTAGTAGCTGCGGTGCTGGCGGAAGAGGACGACCGTCGCCGGCACCCCCTCCGGATGCGGCAGCGCCCGCATCACCCGCGGGTCCTCGCCGGCGATACAGGCGGCGACGGCCAGCGTCGTCGCCGCGGCCGCACCCGGCGTGGCATAGCCGGCCTCGGCACCGGTCGCCGCGACGATGGCGCGGCCGGCCGCCGCCTGGAGCTCGGCGAACGGCACATAGACCTGGGACATGGCGTCCATCGCCGCCCGGACCGAGGCCGACGGCGCGGTGTTGCCCATCCGCGTCCACGGCCCGGTCGCATTGATGACCGGCCGAATGCCGAGCTCTTCCAGTGGCCCCACGAATCCCGCTCCTCCGCTCGTCGAGCAGCCGGTATAGGACAGCGGCGCCGCGGCCTCCAGGCCCGCCGGATCAGGCGGCCAGATCGAGCCGATCCGCCGTCGCGTAGGCGCGGCCGAAGCGGTTGGCGAGGAAGCGGTCGAGGGGAATGTCCTCCTGGCGGACGAGGCCCGTGGCCGGGATCGCCCCTTCCGACAGCAGGTCGAGCACGGCGGCGATGCCGGCCGCCGTCGTCACCTGGATGGCGCTCCGCCGGCGGCCGCCGACCATGCCGCCGTGGATCCGGTTGGCATAGGTCGTCTGCACCAGCCGGTCGCCCTGCCAGCCGGAGACGGCGACCAGCACCACCACGACGTCCTGCATCGTCGTCGGCAGTGCGTGCTCGAGGATGTCCTTCAGCACATGGCGCCGGTCGCGCAGGCGGAGGTCGACGAGCAGCGCCTTCATCAGCGCGCAATGCCCGGGATAGCGGATGGTGCGGTAGTTGAGCTGCCGCACGCGGCCGGCCAGCGTCTCGCACAGCGAGCCCAGCCCGCCCGAAGTGTTGAAGGCCTCGTAGCGCACGCCGTCGAGGGAGAACTCCTCCAGTTCCTCCATCGGCGGCACCTCGCGGCGGACGCCGTCGACGATCGCCTCGCAGGGCTCGCAATACTCGTTGATGACGCCGTCGGTGCTCCAGGTGAGGTTGTAGTTGAGCGCGTTCGACGGGAACTGCGGCAGCGCGCCGACGCGAAGCTTGACGCTGTCCAGCCGGTCGAAGCGTTGCGCCAGGGCGTGGGCGACGATCGAGATGAAGCCCGGCGCCAGCCCGCACTGGGGGATGAAGGCGCGGGTGCCCTGGCGCGCCAGTTCGCGCACCGCACGGGTCGTCGCCACGTCCTCGGTCAGGTCGAGATAGTGGCAGCCGGCGGCATAGGCCGCCCGGGCCACGCCCGCCGTCAGGTGGTAGGGGGCGGCGCTCAGCACCGCGTGCCGGCCGGCCAGCAGGCGCGCGAGCCCGGTCTCGTCGGCGAGGTCGTGCGCGATCGCCGCGATTCCGCCGGCCGCGACCTCCGCCAGCGACTCGGGCGAGCGGTCGACGACCGCGACGCGATAGTCGCCCGAAGCCGCGAGCATGTCCGCGATGGTGGCGCCGATCTTGCCGGCGCCGACGATGACGACGTCGCGCATGGTCCCCTTCTCCCCATGGGTTCGGAATGGATGGCCGGACCCTATCCGCATCCACCGTCGAACCGCAGGCGACGGACCGTCGAAATGCGCGGAGATTTCCGGCATTGTGCCGAGATGCCGAACGAAATGACGCTCGACCCCACCGACGAGACCCTGCTGCGGCTGCTGCGCGAGAATGCCCGCCGTTCCACCGCCGAACTCGGCCGCCGGCTCGGGATTTCGCGGACCACCGTGCAGAGCCGGCTCGAGCGCCTGGAGCGCCGCGGCATCGTCGCCGGCTACACGCTGCGCCTCGGCCGCGACACCGCCCGCACGCTGGTGCGGGCCCACATCCTGCTGACGGTGAAGCCCAAGCTGGCACGGCCGACGGAGGCGGCGCTCGCCCGCATCCCGCAGATCACCGCGCTCCATTCGGTGAGCGGCGTCCACGACCTGATCGCCCTCGTCGAGGCGCGCTCGGTCGAGGAGATGGACCGGCTGATCGACGAGATCGGCGCGCTGGACGGCATCGAGCGGACCGTGACCTCGATCATCCTCTCGACGCGGTTCGACCGGGGTTAGGCCGCACCATGCTCCATCTCGACCACCTCTCCGTCGTCGCCCCGACCCTGGCCGAGGGCGTGGCGCACGTCCGGTCCTGCATCGGCCTGGAGGTCCCGTTCGGGCAGCGCCACGGCTACATGGGCACCCACAACCACCTGCTGCGGCTCGGCGGACCGGTCTATCTCGAGATCGTGGCGCTCGACCCCGAGGGCGCGCCGCCGGGCCGCCCGCGCTGGTTCGGGCTCGACGACCGGCGCTCCGTCCGCGCCGACTGGGAGGCCGGGCGCCGGCTGCGCGGCTGGGTGGCGCGCACCGACGCCATCGACACGGTCCTCGCGGGCCGTGAAGCGATCTTCGGCCGGAAGGTGTCGCTGCCATGGGCCGAGCCCACGTTCGAGTTCGCCATTCCCGACGACGGGTCGCTGCCGCTCGGCGGGGCCGCCCCCTCCCTGATCGACCGCCGCGGCAAGCCGCGCGCGATGGCGGCGATGGCCGACCTCGGCGCCCGGCTGCGCGCGTTCCGGCTGGAGCACCCGGAGCCCGACGCCGTCTCGGCCCTCTATCGCGACCTCGGCGTCGACCGGCCGCCGGCGGTCGTGCCGGGCGCCACGCTGCGTTACGTCGCGGAGATCGAGACGCCGGCGGGGCTGCGCCTGCTGTACTGATGCCAGGTCCGGCGGATGCGGAACGACCCCATCATCGATGCCGTTGCGTCCCTCGACTTCGCTCGGGATACGGGATGTTATTGTTTTGTTGAACTTTCTCATCCCGAGCGAAGTCGAGGGACGCACGGACGCTGGCCGGCACCATGAGTCATTGAACTGCGGACGTGGTATGAGCCGGCCTCAACCGCCGCGCACCGCGTCCAGGCGCAGCCGGATGGCGGCGCGGGTGACCGGACCCGCGACCCCGTCGACGGTCAGGCCGGCCAACCCCTGGAACCAGCGGATCGCCGCCTCGGTCGCCGGCCCGGCCCGGCCGTCGACATCGAACCGCGGGCTGGCGCCGAGATCGTTCAGCGCCTGCTGCAGCCAGCGCGTGTCGGTGCTGTCGCCGGCCGCCTGCCACGCCGGCAGCGGCGGCCCGTCGCCCTGAGCCAGCGGCCACACCCGGGCGAACCAGCGCTTGCGGTCCGCCAGCCCGTTGAAGCCGCCATTGATGCGGCGGGTGATGAGGGCGATGTCGTCGAGGTCGGCCGCGAGGTTGAGGCTGCCTTCGGACCATTCGCGCAGGGCCGGCTTCAGCGCATGTGCGGCCGCCGTCACCAGCGCCGGCTCGCCCTCGAGATCGAGGCCGCAACGCTGTCCCATGCGGCGGTAGTTGCCGCGGCCCGTCGTCTGCAGGAGGCCGCCGCCGCGGTAGCGGAAGCCGTCGCCGGGTTCGAGGTTGCCGAGTTCGGCCGCCTTCCGCGGGTTGCCCAGGCCGTAGACCCGCTCGGCCAGCGCCTCGGGATTGCCGATCAGGCCCGGCACCTCGTCGGGCCGGACGGCGGCGGAATGCCGGCCGACGCCGAAGATCTCCAGCAGTCGCTCGGGCGTGCGATAGCGCAGGTTCTCGAAGAGGACGGTCCCGCCGCCCGATTCGTGCAGCACCTGCGCCAGGAAATGCGCCGTTCGCAGCGGCGTCGTGATCTCGGCCTCGGCCAGCAGCGCGTCGCCGGCGTCGAAGGCGGCGCGATACTCGGCCCGGGCATCGGGCGCGATCCTGCGGAAGATCTCGGCGATCCGGGACATGGCCTGGCCCTCCCCCACGCGGCGAGTGGCCAGCCTAGCATGCTGCCGCCCCTCAGGCCGAGGCGACCTCCTCGCCCGCCGCGCGGCCCGGAACCGAGGCGAGCAAGAGGCGGGTGTATTCGTGGCGCGGCCGGAACAGCACCTCGGCGCTGGGGCCGGCCTCCACCACCTCGCCGCGGCGCATGACGGCGATGCGGTCGCAGACCTGGCTGGCGACGCGAAGGTCGTGGGTGATGAAGAGGACGGCGAGGCGCAGCTTGCGCTGGATGTCGGCGATGAGGTCGAGGACCTGCGCCTGGACCGAGACGTCGAGCGCCGACACCGGCTCGTCCGCCACCAGCACCTCAGGCTCCAGCGCCAATGCGCGCGCGAGCCCGATGCGCTGGCGCTGGCCGCCGGAGAATTCGTTGGGAAAGCGCTCGGCCGCCGACGGGTCGAGCGCCACCAGCGCCAGCAGTTCGTCGACCCGGGCGCGGGCCCGCCGCCGGTCGATGCCGTGGGCCAGCAGCCCCTGGGCGACGATCTCGTGGACCCGGCGGCGCGGGTTGAGCGAACCCCAGGGGTCCTGGAAGACCATCTGCACCCGCCGCCGGACCGGGCCGAGGCGCCGGCCGCGGAGCGTCAGCAGGTTGCCGTCGACCCCCGCCAGCGTCAGCGTGCCGGCATCGGCCTCGACGAGCCGGACGACGAGGCGGGCCAGCGTCGACTTGCCCGACCCGCTCTCGCCGACGATGCCGAGCGCCTCGCCGCGCCGGAGCGACAGGTCGACGCCGCCGACCGCCGCCACCCGGCGGCCCGGCCGGAAGAGGCCGGCGCGGCCGGCATAGGTCTTGGCGAGCCCCCTGCCCTCCAGCACCGTCTCGCCCAGTTCGGCCGTGCGGTCGGGCCTGGGCGCGAGGCGCGGCACCGCGGCCAGGAGGCGCTGCGTGTAGGGGTGCCGGGGCCGGTCGAGCACGTCGGCCGCGTCGCCGGACTCGACCACCCGCCCTTCCTGCATGACGGCGACCCGGTCCGCCATCTCCCGGACGACGCCGATGTCGTGGGTGATGAGCATGACCGCCATCGCGCGGGCGGCCTGGATCGCGCGCAGCAACTCCAGGATCTGCGCCTGGGTCGTCACGTCGAGCGCCGTCGTCGGTTCGTCGGCGATGAGCAGCACCGGGTCGAGGGCGAGCGCCATCGCGATCATCGCCCGCTGCCGCTGGCCGCCGGAGAGCTGGAAGGGCCGCGCGTGGCGGATCAGCGCCGGGTCGGGCAGGCCGACCGCCTCCAGGAGCGCCAGCGTGCGGCTGCCGTCGCGGTCGGGCCGGCCGTGGAAGCGGAAGACCTCGGCGATCTGGTCGCCGATGCGCATCACCGGGTTGAGGGCCGCCATCGGCTCCTGGAAGATCATCGCCATGCGGCTGCCGCGCAGCCGCCGGCGCTCGGCCTCGGCCATGCCGAGAAGCTCCCGCCCCTCGAAGCGGATCGAGCCGGAGACGGCGAGGCCCTTCGGCACGAGGCCCATCACGGCGTGCGCGGTCAGCGACTTGCCCGAGCCGCTCTCGCCGACGACGCAGAGCACCTCGTTCGGCCGGACGTCGAGGGTGATGCCGTCGACCGCGTGGGCACGGTCGGCGCCCGCCGGGAGCGCGACGCGCAGCCCCGCGATCGCCAGCAGCGGCGCCGGGTCGGTCACGGGCCGGTCCGCCGGCGCAGGTGCGGGTTGAGGGCGTCGTTCAGCCCCTCGCCGACCAGGTTGATCGCCAGCACCGTCACGAAGATGGCGAGGCCCGGGAAGACCGAGAGCCACCATGCCTGGCGGAAGACGGCGCGCGCCGCCCCGATCATATAGCCCCAACTGATGCGGTTGGGGTCGCCGAGGCCGAGGAAGCTGAGCGCCGATTCGGTCAGGATCGCCGTCGCCACCATCAGCGAGGCCATGATGACGATCGGCGTCAGCGCGTTCGGCAGCACCTCGCCGAAGATGATGCGCAGGTGCGAGACCCCGGAGAGAACGGCCGCCTCGACGAACTCGCGATGGCGCAGCGCCAGGAACTCCGAGCGGGCGAGGCGGGCGACCGGCGGCCAGGTGACGACCGCGATGGCGATGACGATCGAGGCGAGGCCCGGCGTCAGGATCGCCACCAGCAGGACGGCCAGGACGAAGCTCGGGATGGTCTGGAAGAACTCGGTGAAGCGCATCGCGACGTCGTCGACGGCGCCGCCGAAATATCCCGCGAGCGCCCCGACCACGACGCCGATCGCGACCGCGAAGACGGTGGAGACGACGCCGATGAAGAGCGAGACGCGGGCGCCGTGGAAGATGCCGGCGAGCACGTCGCGGCCCAGCATGTCGCTGCCCAGCGCGAAGCCCTCGCCCGGCGGCTGCAGCGGTGCCCCCCGCGTGTCCCACGGGTCGAAGGGGAAGAGAAAGGGCGCCGAGAGGGCGAGCAGCAGCACCGCCGCCAGCACCGCCAGCCCGAGGACGGCCCCGCGGTTGCGCAGGAAGCTCTGCCAGAAGCTCATCGCCGGGCGCTCATCTGCCGCCGGACCCGATCCGCGGGTCGGCGATCCGCAGCAGCAGGTCGGTGACGAAGTTGAAGAGGACGACCGCCACCGCCGAGGCGAGGAAAACCGCCAGCAGCAGGTTGTAGTCGCGCTGCAGCAGCGCGTCGAAGGCGAGCCGCCCGATGCCGGGCCAGGCGAACACCGTCTCGGCGACGATGGCGCCGCCGACGAGGTGCCCGGCCTGGAGGCCGGCGAAGGTGATGATCGGCAGCATGGCGTTGCGCAGGATGTGCGCCGTCACCACCCGCCATTCCGGCAGCCCCTTGGCGCGGGCGGTCTTGACGTAGTCGAGGCCCGCCGTCTCCAGCATCGCGCCGCGGGTGAGGCGGGCGTAGATGGCGACGTAGAAGAGCCCCAGCGTCAACGCCGGCAGGACGAGGTGGCGGGCGACGTCGATGGCGCGCGCGAGATCGCCCGACGGCGGGATCAGGCTGCGCATCCCGAAGGGCGGCAGCCAGCCGAGCGTGACCGAGAAGAAGAGGATGAAGAGCAGCCCGACCCAGAAGATCGGCATCGCGTAGAAGACCAGCGCCGCCACGGTGACGATACTGTCGGCCGGCCGTCTCGCCCGGACGGCCGCCAGCACGCCGAGCGCCGGGCCGACGACGAGGGCGAAGAGGAAGGCGGCGCCCGTCAGCAGCAGGGTCGCCGGCAGCCGCTCCAGCACCATGTCGGCGACCGGGCGGCGGGTGCGGTAGCTGACGCCGAGGTCGAGGGACAGGACGTTGCCGACATAGGTCGCGAGCTGCGCCGGCAACGGCCGGTCGAGCCCGAACTCGGCCCGGGTGCGGGCGAGGAACTCCGGGTCGGCGGCGCCGGACTCGCCCGCCAGCACCGTCGCCACGTCGCCCGGCGCCAACCGCACCAGACAGAAGTTGAGCACGACGATGGCGAGCAGGATCAGCGCCGCCTTGACCAGCCAGCCGGCGAGGAAGACCAGGATGCGCATGGGTTGGAGCCGGCCGTCCGCTGGCGGAGGATGGCGGGGCCGCAGGTCCGATCGCCGGACCTGCGGCCCCGTGCCGTCACTTCGCCAGCCAAGCGTCGGCGAAGCTGTCGTTCGGGCCGAAGCCGTTGATGATGGCGTCGCGCAGCTTGGCCGAATGGATGGTCGGCCACTGGATCTCGACCAGCCAGGCGATCGGCGCCTCGCCGGCGACGATCTTCTGGATCTGCGAATAGAGCTGCTTGCGCTGGCCCTCGTCGGTGCTGCCGGCCGCCTTGGCGAAGAGCGCGTCGACCTCGGGGTTCGAGTAGCCCGAGGTGTTGGTGAAGAGCACGCCCTTGCGGATGTTGGAGGTGAGGTAGGTCCGCGACACGCCGAGTGCCGGGTCCGCCAGCATCGACAGGAACGTCGTCGTCATGTCGTAGTCCCAGTTGGCGAAGCGGTTGCCCCAGCCGGCGACGTCGCTACTCTCCAGCGTCACCTGGATGCCGACCTTGCCCAGCGCCTGGCGAATGTATTCCGACAGCCGGTTCCACAGCTCGCCATAGGGCAGGCCCAGGAGCTTGACGCGGGCGCGCACGCCGCTGCCGTCCGGCTTCAGGCCCATCTCGTCGAGCAGCGCCGTCGCCTTCGCCGTGTCGAACGGGTAGAGCGGCACGTTCGGGTCGTAGAAGGGCGAGCTGGAATGGAGCGGCCCGGTCGCCACCTTGGCGAGGCCGAAGAAGATGTTGGTGCGGATGAACTCGCGGTCGAGCGCGTGCAGGATGGCACGGCGGAAGCGCGGATCGTCGAACGGCTTGCGGCGATTGTTGAGCTCGATCCAGGAGATGGTCGAGTTCCATTCCCAGCCCTTGGTGGTGACGACGAGGCCCGGGATCTTGCCGAGGCGGGCGACGTCGACGAACTCGATGTCGGTCTGGGCCGCGAGCTGCACCTGGCCCGTCTCCAGCGCCAGCGCGCGCGACGCGCTGTCGGGGATGAAGCGGTAGTAGATCGCGTCGAGGTGCGGCTTGCCCGCCTGCCAGTAGCTGTCGTTGCGGACGAGGTGGATGTACTCCCCCTTCTTCCATTCCTTGAACTTGAAGGGGCCGGTGCCGACCGGCGTCTGGTTGATCGGGTTGGCCCGGAAGTCGGTGCCCTTGTAGAGGTGCGCCGGCATGATCGGCGCGCTGAGGGTGTCGAAGCTGCGGATCAGCGGCGCGTAGGGCTCCTTCAGCTCCAGCCGCACCGTGTGCGGGTCGACTGCCACGGTCTTGACCCGCTCGAAGGTCGGCTTCGAGCGCGAATGCACCTGCGGCATGAACTCATTGAAGGAGAAGACGACGTCCTCGGCGGTGAACGGCTTGCCGTCGTGCCACTTGACGTTCTGCCGCAACTTGAAGGTGTAGGTCAGCCCGTCGGGCGCCACCTGCCACGACTCCGCCAGCACCGGGATCGGTGCCAGGTTGAAGTCGTAGGTCATCAGGCCTTCGAACATCTTGGTCGCCGGCAGGAGCGTCGGCGCGTTGATGTTGACGCCGATGACGATCCCCGGCGGCTCCGGCCACAGGGTGGAATTGAGGATGCCGCCCTTCTGCGGCGCCTGCGCCGCGGCCGGGACGGCCGCCAGCGCCATGCCGGCGGCGAACGCGATGGACTTCCAGATCCCTGACATGCCCGACCCCCGATCCGATTGCCGCCGGGAGTGGACCTCCCGATCGGCGACGATGGTGCAGCGCGATCCGCCGCCCCCGCAAGGGCCTAGGCCGATCGCGGCCTCAGAATTCCGGAACCACCGGCCGGCCGCTGGCATGCGCCTCCTCGGCCGCGAGGCAGACGGCGATCGACTGCTTCGCCTCCTCGGGCGGCAGGGGCGAGCGGTTCTCGCGGAAGGCGACGAAGGCGCGGCGCAGGTTCTCCTCGAGCTCGAAGACCTCGCCCGATTTCGGGATCGCCACCGTCTCCGCCTCGGTCCGGCCGCGCCGCAGCACCTTGAGCTCGTACTCGGGCGTCAGGGTGCGCGCGACCGCGCCCGACCACCAGGTGCGGACCGCACCGTCCGTTCCCGCCAGCTCCAGCATCGTGTGGTGCTCGAACCCGGCCAGCGTCTGGGTCAGGAAGGCGGTCGAGCCGTCGCCCCATTCCAGCAGGGTGCCGAAGTTGGCGACGAGCCCCTCGCCCGCCGGCTCGCCGAAGGCGCGGACCTGGGCCGGCAGCCCGTTCTCCCGCGCATACCAGAGGACGAGGTCGTAGAAATGCACCATCTCCTCCAGGATCCAGGAGCCGACCCGCTCGGGATCGTGGCGCCAGCCGCCGGACCCGGGCCGGAAGGGGTGCCGGAAGAGGGTGAAGTTCTGGTAGCGGACACGCCCGACCTCGCCCCTGGCGACGACCTCGCGGATCGCCCCCCACTGGCCGGAGACGCGCAGTTCGTGGTCGAGCGTCACCTGGCGCCCGGTCCTGCGGGCGGCGGCGATCACCGCGTCGCATTCGGCCAGCGTCAGGCCCATCGGCTTCTCGAGGAAGACGTGCGCGCCCGCCTCCAGCGCGGCGACGGCGAAGCGGGAATGGACATGGTTGGGGGCGGTGACCGAGACGACGTCGAAGCCGCCGGCCGCCAGCATCGCCTCGTAGTCGCGGTAGCGCGGCACCCCGGGGAAGAGTTCGGCCGCTGCCTTCTCGGACCGCTCGCCATGGCAGAAGATGGCGGCGATCTCGGCGCCGTCGATGGCGCCGATCGCGCGCGCATGCATCTGCCCCCAGGCGCCGAAGCCGCCCATCGCCACCCGCGTCCGTTCGCCCGTCATCGACCGCCTCTCCTCACCAGGGCCGCTCCTCACCAGGGCAGAGGGTGCCCCGCATAGGTGTAGAATCCCCCGGTCTGGTGGTTGCCCAGCCGGCGCACGAAGTCCCGCATCGCCGCCACGCTCTCGGTCGCGGTCAGGGGTGCGTCGTCGCTGCCGCCCGCCGTGCGCACCCAGCCCGGATGCAGCAGCGCGACGGTGATGCCGTCGCCGAATAGGTCGATCGCCAGGCTGCGGCCGATGGCGTTGAGGCCGGCCTTGCTGGCGCGGTAGCCGTAGTGGCCGCCGGACAGGTTGGCGCCGATCGCGCCCATGGCGCTGGTGACGATGAGCAGTCGCCGCTCGCGCCCCGCGGCGAGGTTGCGCCGGAAGGTCTCGACCAGCTTCAAGGGCCCGATCGTGTTCACCGCCAGCATCCGCTGGACGTAGGCATAGTCGATCTCGCCGAGGCGGCGCACGTCGCGGCCGATCCCGGCGTTGGAGACGAGGATGTCGAGCGGCTCGCCGGCCAGTTCTTCGGCCAGCCGGTCGAAGGCGCCGAGGTCGGTCACGTCGAGGGCGCGGTGCCGCATGCCCGCGCGGTCCGGCAGGCGCTCGGCGAGGTCGTGGTAGGTGGCGACGACGTCGTAGCCGGCATCGGCGTACTGGACCGCGAACTCGCGGCCGAGGCCGCGGTCGCAGCCGGTGACGAGGACGGTGCCCATCAGCCGGCGAAGAAGGGCTCGGGCAGGCCGCGGGCGCCGAGCCCGTCGATGCGCACGAGCTTGCCGGCATCGGGCCAGCGCGGCCGCTCCTCCGGCGCCAGCATCTTCGTCGCCGAGGTGACGAAGAGGATATCGAGGTCCGGGCCGCCGAAGGTGCACATGGTCGGCTGCTTCGCCGGCACGGCGATGCGCTCGATCAGCTGTCCCGCCGGCGAGAAGCAGGCGACGGCGGCGCCGTGGATGAGCGCGCACCAGTAGTTGCCGTCGCGGTCGACGGTGGCGCCGTCGACCCGCCCCCCGAGGCCGACCGTCGACAGGAAGAGGCGCCGGTTGGAGATCGCGCCCGTCTCGATGTCGAAATCGTAGACCCAGACCGTGTCGGCGCGCGTGTCGGAGAAATACATCCGCCGGTCGTCGGGCGCGAAGGCGATGCCGTTGCCGACGGTGAAGCCGCCGTCCATCCGCCGGCAGGTGAGGTCGGCGTCGAGGCGGAACAGCTCGGCCTGGCGGCCGATGAAATCCGAGTGGACGCTGCCGCACCAGTAGCGACCGCGGCGGTCGCACTTGCCGTCGTTCAGCATCAGGCGCGGGTCGCGCGCCACCGGGTCGACGATCGGCGCGACGGTCCCGCGCTCGAGGTCGATGCGGTTGAAGCCGGTGCGCATGCCGCCGACCAGGGTGCCGTCGCGGGCGAAGACGAAGGACCCGATGTCGGCCGGCATCGGGAAGCTCTTGACCCGGCCGGTTGCCGGGTCGAGGCGGCGGATGGCGGGAGCGAAGGCGTCGACCCAGTAGAGACGATGGTCGGCCGTGTTCCACATCGGCCCCTCGCCCAGGATGTCGACGAGGTCGCACGCGATCGAGACGGAGGTCAGGGGCCGCTCCCTTCTTCCCACAGCCAGCGGGCGCGATGATGCACCCTGGCGCCGGGCGCGAGAAGCCGGATCGACGGCCGTTCCGCCAGTTCGCCCGCGAAACCCTCCGGGTCGCCATGGCCGGTCCAGCTCTCGACCGAGAGGAAGGGCGCCCCCGGCCGGCTCCACAGCGCGACGTGCGGGAAGTCGGGCTGGTCGACGAGGATCGCCTGGCCGCGGCCGTTCTCGAAGCGGACCCGGCGGCTCGCCGTGTCGAGGAAGCACAGCGCATCGCCGGCGAAGAGGGCGTCGTCGAGCGCGAGGACGCCCTCGGCATCGATCGGCACCGGCCGGCGGCGGGCAGAGAACAGCCCGCCCGGCGCAATCACCGGCACCTCGGCCCGCTCCGGCCGCTCGAAGCGGACGCGATGGCCCGCGCGCGGCGCGCCGGCGAGCGGCCAGCGGAATCCGGGATGCAGCCCGACCGCATAGGGCAGCGGCCGGTCGCCCGGATTGGCGACCGTGAGCACGACGGCGAGACGGTCCGGCCGGAGGCGCCAGTCGACGGTCAGCCGGAATCCGAAGGGGTAGACGTCGCGCGTCTCCGCCCCGTCCGTCAGTTCCAGGCGGACGCGGTCCGTCGCGCGCCCGACGACGCGGAACTCGGCCGCCGGGGCGAAGCCATGCACCGGCATCGGGCGCCGGATGCCGTCGACCCGGACATGGCCGCCCTGCGACCAGCCGACGACCGGGAAGAGCACCGGCGCCGTCCGCCCCCACCAGGCGGCATCGGCCGTCCACAGGAGCGGCACGCCGCCGACGCTCCAGGCGACGGGCTCCGCTCCGCGGCGGGCAACGAGCGCACGGGCGCGTCCGGTGGAAAGCGGGACAGGATCGGGTTCGGACATCGGCGACAGCATTGCCCGCGCCCGCGCCGCTTCGCTACCCTCCGGCGAGCGATCGGGACCGATCCACGCCCGCGGAGAGGCGGCCGGCCCGAGGCCCATGGAGGAACGCAGGTGGCGGACTGGGACTACATCATCGTCGGCGCCGGCTCGGCCGGCTGCGTGCTCGCCAACCGGCTAAGCGAGGATCCCGGCAACCGCGTGCTGCTGCTGGAGGCCGGCCGCAAGGACGACAGCTTCTGGATCCCGATCCCGGCCGGCTTCATGAAGCTCATCAGCGACAAGACCTACAACTGGTGCTTCGCGACCGAGCCCGAGGCCAATGTCGAGGGCCGCTCGATCGCCATCCCGCGCGGCAAGACGCTGGGCGGCTCCAGCTCGATCAACGGCATGGTCTATGTCCGCGGCCAGCCGCTCGACTACGACACCTGGTCCCAGCTCGGCTGCCGCGGCTGGTCCTACGAGTCGGTGCTGCCCTACTTCCGCAAGTCCGAGAACTTCGCCGGCGGCGCCAGCGACATTCGCGGCGCCGGCGGCCCGCTCAACGTCTACGAGGTGCCGGAGCGGCACGAGATCCTCGACGCCTTCATCGACGCCGCGGTCGAGGCGGGCTACCCGCGCAACCGCGACTACAACAGCGGCGACCAGGAAGGCTTCGCCTACTTCCAGGTGACGCAGCGCAACGGCCGCCGCTGGTCGACGGCGCGCGCCTTCCTCGATCCGGCGCGCGGGCGTCCGAACCTGCATGTCGAGACCGAGGCGCAGACGACGCGCGTGCTGCTGGAGGGCCGGCGCGCGGTCGGCATCGAGTACGCCCAGGGCGGCGAGCGAAAGACCGCGCGCGCCCGGGGCGAGGTGATCCTGGCCGCCGGCGCGGTGCAGTCGCCCCAGCTCCTCGAGCTTTCCGGCATCGGCCGGCCCGAACTGCTGCAGGGCTTCGGCATCGAGGTGCGCCACGCGCTGCCGGGGGTCGGCGAGAACTACCGCGACCACTATGCGCCGCGGATGAACTGGCGGGTGAAGCTGCCGGTGACCCTGAACGAGCAGACGCGGGGGCTCGCCTTTCTGCGCGAGCTCGCCCGCTACTACATGGGCGGCCGCGGCATCCTGACCCTGCCGGCCGGGATCATCGCCGGCTTCGTCAAGACCCGGCCCGAACTCGAAGGGCCCGACGTCCAGTACCATTTCGCCCACGCGAGCTACGCCTCGGCGGCGGTGCGCAAGCTCGACCGCGAGCCCGGGATGACGATCGTCGTCTGCCAGCTTCGGCCGGAATCGCGCGGCTCGATCCACCTCAAGTCGGCCGACCCGCTGGCACCGCCGGCGATCCGCCCGAACTTCCTGGCCGAGGCGGTCGACCGGCAATGCGTCGTCGACGGCATGAAGATCGCCCGCCGCATCGTCGAGCAGCAGGCGATGGACCGCTATCGCGCCTTCGAGATGACGCCCGGCCCGTCCGTGCAGACGGACGAGGAATGGCTGCATTTCGCCCGCATCAACGGCCAGACCGTCTATCACCCGATCGGCACCTGCAAGATGGGCCACGACCCGATGGCGGTCGTCGACGACCGGCTCCGGGTGCATGGCGTCGCCGGCCTCAGGGTGATCGACGCCTCGATCATGCCGACGCTGATCTCGGGCAACACCAACGCGCCGACGATCATGATCGCCGAGAAGGGCGCCGACATGATCGGCCAGGACGCGAAGGCGCGGGTGGCGGCTTGATCGGCTGCCTCCGGCAGCCTCGAAGCAATGACGTATTGCATTCCGCACTACAATCAACCACCTTCCGTTCCGGAGGTCCGCATGCCCGCGAACGCGAAACGCAAGGAACATCCGATCTCGATGCGCCTGCCGGAAGAGGACATCGCGATCATCGACCGGGCTGCCGACCTGCGTGGCCGCTCGCGTACCGACTTCGTCCGGGAGGCGGCGGTCCGGGCAGCGGAAGACGTGCTGATGGAGAACCGGCTGATCCGCATGAGCAGCGAGGGCTTCGCGGATTTCCTGGCCGCCTTGTCGGAACCTGCGACGGCGGTGCCGGAGATCGTCGAGCTGGCGAAGCGCCCCGCGCCATGGGAGCCCGGCTACACCCCGAAGCGTTGACTCGATGCCGCTGGCCGGGCCGGAGCCGCTGACCGTCGCCCACGACGTGTCGCGGTTTGCCTGCGGCAAGCCCAGCCTCGACCATTGGCTGAAGACGCGGGCGCTGTCCAATCAGGAGAAGGGCTTCACGGCAGTCCTGGTCGTCCACGAGGCCGGGCGCGTCCTTGGCTACTATGGTCTGGCGCCGACGGCGGTCGTGCCGGGTGCGCTGCCCCGCTCCATCCGGACCGGCCAGCCACCCGACCCGGTCCCCTGCCTCCTCCTCGGACAGCTCGCGACGGACCTCGGCTGGGCGGGACGCGGGATCGGCACCGGCCTGCTCAAGCATGCGCTTCAGCGCTGTGTCCGGGCCGCCGGCCTAGTCCGCGGCCGCGCCCTCATGGTCAACGCGGTCGATGCCGGGGCGGCCGCCTTCTGGATGCGCCGCGGATTCCTGCCCTCTCGCGGCGATCCGCTCATTCTGTACCGCTCGATCGCGGCGATCGCCGCGTCGCTGGCGGAGGCCGAGGCGTAGCGGTGCGCCGGGATCAGCCCGTCCCGGCCGCTCGCCGCCCCGCGCCGGTGCCCGCGATCTTGCCGAAGACGGCGCCCGACATCAGGCCGGTGCCGCCCGGATAGTTGAAGTAGAAGAGCCCGCCGACCAGTTCGCCGGCGGCGAAGAGACCGGGGATCGGCTGGCCCTCGGTGTCGATCACCCGGCCCTCGCCGTCGACCTTGAGCCCACCGAAGGTGAAGGTGATGCCGCAGGTCACGGCATAGGCCTCGAAGGGCGGCTCGTCGATGGTGTTGGCCCAGTTCGACTTCGGCACCAGCAGGCCTTCCGTGCAGCGCCCATCCTTGACGTTGGGGTCGAAGGGGATGTCGGTGCGCACCGCGGCGTTGTAGGCGAGGATGGTCCGCAAGGCCCGCACCGGATCGACGTCGTCGAGCTTGCGGACGAGATCCTCCAGGGTGTCGGCCTGGACCTTGGTCACCTGGCGGATGCGGTACTCGTCGCGCAAGAGGTGCCGGGTCTTGCGGTCGAAGATCTGCCAGGCGAACTGGTTGGGCTGGTTCAGGATCACCCGGCCGTACTTGGCGTAGGTGTAGTTGCGGAAGTCCGCCCCCTCGTCGACGAAGCGCTCGCCGTTGGCGTTGAGCATGATCGAGAAGGGGTAGCTGTGCTTCTGGAACCCGTCGCCGACCGCGAGGTCGCCGAACTCGGGCGCGTTGCGGTCCCAGCCGACGGCATGGCAGCCGGACCAGTTGCCGTAGGGCATGGCGCCGACGTCGAGCGCCATGCGGATGCCGTCGCCGGTGTTGAAGCGGCTGCCGCGGACCTTGGCGAGGTCCCAGCCGGGCCCGAGATAGCGGGTGCGCATCTCCGAATTGGCCTCGAAGCCGCCGGCCGCGATCACCACCGACTTCGCCCGCACCTCCCGGGTGCGGCCGCCCTGACGCACGCGGACGCCGGTGACGCCGTCGTCGCCGGCGACCAGCGACACCGCACGCGCCTCGTAGGCGACCGCGATCCCCTCGCGCGCGGCGGCGGCGAACAGCGCCTCGACGAGGCCGGGGCCGCCGCCCCATGCCTCGACGGTGAGGCCGCCCCAGAACTTGAACCGGCCGTCGACCTTGAAGGCCTGCCGCCCCCAGATCGGGGCGAAGCGCACGCCCTTGGCCCGCATCCAGCGCAAGGTCGGCCGCGAGCGGTCGACCAGCAGTTCGACGAGGTCGGGATTGGCGCGGTACTCGGTCACCCGCCCCATGTCGTCATGGAACTTTTCGGCGGTGTAGGTGCCGAAGTCGGTGTTGGCGATCTCCTCGTTGGTGAGGTCCGGCATCAGCGCCTTGAGGTCGTCGACGCCGTCATAGACGCAGCGGATGGCGCCCGCGGTGAACCGCGTGTTGCCGCCGCGCTCCGCCTCGGGCGCGCGCTCCAGCACCAGGACCGAAGCCCCGTGCTCGCGCGCCGCGAGCGCCGCGCACATCGCCGCATTGCCGGCGCCGATCACCACCACATCGACCGTCTCGGGCAGCATCCGTCCCTCTCCCGGGTACTCGTTCGTTTCCGCCTCCGACCGGCTTACGGCGGATCGCCCTCCTTGCCAAGCCGCCTCATTCCTCCTCCTCCGGCCCGCAGAGATGGAGGAGCGCCACGCCGATCAGCAGCAGGAAGATCGCCGCCGCCCGCTGGCCGTTCCAGGTCGGCGACTGCCACATCGCGAACCATTCGCCGCCGATCGCGATGAAGCCGGCGCCATAAAGCAGGAAGCCGGCCGTCAGCCCGAGGATCGCCGGGCCGCGGGCCGCCAGGTAGGCGCGGCGCGGCGCGGCGCGGGCGGCCCAGAGCCGGGCGGCGCCGAACCAGAGCAGCAGCGCGGTCAAGATCTCCCAGGCGATGATGAGGACGTAGGCGGCGTGGTGCAGCGTCGGATCGGTGATCGCACGGCCCATCAGGGCGGGCGCGCGGAAGGTCGTGTCCATCGTCAGCACATGCTGGACGAAGGCGAAGTTGCTGCCGTAGTCGACGACGTTGCCGAGGCCGACCAGCGAGAAGAACAGGGCCACCGTGGCGACCAGGGCGATGCGCGACAGGCGGAGCGCCGTCATGGGGATGTCCTCGTGGTTCTGCCGGCCTTCGCTCGCGCCGACGGCATCAGAATGATCGCCGAAAGCGGCATTTGCCAATCGCCCGCGATGTGGTCTGCTGGTCGGGCAACCGATGGAGGGCGCGGGCGATGGCGACCAGCGACGAGGGCGGGCACGGGCGCACGCCCGAGGCGGCGGCACGCCGCCGGCGCTCGATGCTGCGCCGGATCGACGCCGCGCTGGCCCGGATCGAGACCGGCGAATATGGCTGGTGCGCCATCTGCGGCGAGCAGATCGCCGCCACCCGCCTCGATCACGAGCCGACCACCGCCTACTGCATCGCCTGCGCCGGGGCGGCGCGGCGCGAGGACGGGTGAGGACAGGCCGCTACGCCACCCGAGGCGCGGCCGCGCCCGGCCGGCCCGGCATCGCCGCCACCAGGGCCGCGGTGTGGGCATCGGCCGGTGCCGTCAGCACCTGCCGCACCGGCCCGTGCTCGACGACCCGGCCATGGTGCAGCACCAGCACCTCGTCCGCGATCCCGGCCACCACCTCGAGGTCGTGGCTGACGAAGACGATGGTCAGCCCGCGGGCACGGGCGATGGCGGCGATCAGGTCCAGGACCTGCGCCTGGGTCGCGGCATCGAGCGCCGACAGGATCTCGTCGCACACCAGGAGGTCGGGGGCGACCGCCAGCGCGCGGGCGATCGCCACCCGCTGGCGCTGACCGCCCGAGATGCGGTGCGGATGGCGGTCCATCAGGTCGGCCGGCAGGCCGACCTCCGCCAGCAGCGCCAGCGAGCGGGCGCGGATGTCCGCCGTCGGGCACAGGCCGTGGATGCGGAAGGGCTCCGCGAGCAGCCGCGCCACCGGCAGTCGGGGATTGAGGCTGCCGCCCGAATCCTGGAACACCATCTGGCAGCGGCGGGCGAAGGCGCGGCGGTCGCCGCCCGCCGCCGGATCGCGGCCGAAGACCCGGACCTGGCCGGCGCTCGGCCGGACGAGGCCGACGAGCGCGCGCGCCAGCGTGCTCTTGCCCGAGCCCGATTCGCCGACGATCCCGAGGACGCGGCCGGGCGCCAGCGCGAACGAGACGCCGTCGAGCGCGGCGTGGTGGCCGCCGCCGGGCCGGGCATAGCGCACCGACAGCCCCTCGGCGGCGATCGCGGGCGGCGCTGCGGCGGCCGGCGGGTCGGGGCGCACGCTGGGGGCGTGGCGGGCGACGAGCCGGCGCGTGTAGGGGTGCTCCGGCGCCTGGAACAGCCGTGCAACCGGGCCGCTCTCGACGACCCGCCCCCCTTGCATGACGAGGACGCGGTCGGCGACCGCGGCCACCACCCCGAGATCGTGCGAGACGAAGAGCAGCGCCATCCGCCGGCGCCGGCGCAGGTCGTGGAGGAGCGCCAGGATCTGCGCCTGGACGGTGGTGTCGAGGGCGGTGGTCGGCTCGTCGGCGATCAGCAGTTCGGGATCGCAGGCCAGCGCCATCGCGATCAGGACGCGCTGCTGCTGGCCGCCGGAGAGCTGCCACGGGCGGCTGGCGGCGACGCGGTCCGGGTCGGGAAGGCCGACCTCGGCCAGGAGTCCCAGGGCCCGCTCGCGCGCGGCGGCGGCCGGGTCCGGCGCATGGGCGCGGATCGCCTCGATGATCTGCGAGCCGGCGGTCATCAGCGGGTTGAGGGCGGCCATTGCCTCCTGGAAGACGATGGCGACGCGGCGTCCGCGGAGCGGCCGCCAGCCGCGCTCGTCGAGCCCGACCAGGTCGGTCGCGCCGAGCCGCAGCCGCCCCTCGATCCGGGCCGAGCGCGGCAGCAGGCCGGCGATCGCCAGCATCGTCGCCGACTTGCCGCTGCCCGATTCGCCGACGATGCCGAGCGCCTCGCCGGCCGCCAGCGCGAACGAAACGCCGCCGACGGCAGGTGGCCCGTCGCCGAAGCGGACCGCCAGGTCCTCGACCTCGAGCACGGGCCGCGCCCCGGCGGAGGCCGTCATGCGAGGTCGGTCCGCGGTCGCGGGTCGACCAGACGCTGCAGCAGGTCGGTGAGGCCGTTGACCAGCACCACCGCCACCGCCAGCACCAGGATCACCGCCTGGACGAGCGGGTAGTCGCGGCCGCGGATGGCGTCGAGCGCCAGCGTGCCGATCCCCGGCAGGCCGAACAGCACCTCGACCGTGATGGTGCCGCCGATGAGGCCGGCGAGGATGATGCCGCCCAGCGCGATGGCGACGGTGAGCGAGCCGGGCAGGACGTGGCGCACCAGGATCCGCGCCGGGCCCAGTCCCTTGGCGCGGGCGGTGCGGACATGGGGTGCGGCCATCGTCTCCTTCAGCTCCTCGTGCAGCGGCTTCACGACCTGCCCGGCGATGTCGATGCCGATGATGAGGGCCGGCAGCAGCGTCTGGCCGAGCGCCGGCAGCCAGCCGAGCCAGACCGAGAAGACGAGGATCGCCGCCACTCCGACGCAGAAGGTCGGCACCGCGACCGACCAGACGTTGACCGCCTCGAGCATCCAGGCGGCGGGCGAGCGCGGCCACAGCGTCGCCGCCACCGCCAGCGCGATGCCGAGCACCAGCCCGATCGCCAGGGCGCCGGCCGCCAGCGCCAGCGTGTGCGGCACGGCAAGGGCGATCATGTCGGCGACCGGGGTCTCGAAGCGCAGCGACAGGCCGAGGTCGCCGCCGGCGGCCCGCGCGATCCAGAGGCGGAACTGCTCGGGCCAGGCGAGGTCGAGGCCCATCTCGCGACGGAGATCGGCGACCGCCTCGGCGTCGAGCGCGCCCTCCGACGCGAGGATGTCGACGACGTCGCCCGGCACGACGCGCACCAGCAGGAACACGGCGACGGTGATCGCGGCGACGAGCAGCACCTGGCGCGCCAGGATCAGGAGGACGCGCCTCACCGTCCGGCCTCGGGACGGTCGCGCAGCGGGTCGAGGGCGGCCCGCACCCGGCCGCCGGCGAGGACCGCGGCGATGGTGACGAGCGACAGCGCCGCCACCGGCACCAGCGCCGCGTGCGGCGCCGTCTCGATGTAGGGCACGCCGTCGGCGATCATCCGCCCCCAGGTCGGGGTCTCGGGCGCGACGCCGACGCCGAGGAAGCTCAGGACCGATTCGGTGGTGATGGCGCGCGGCACCACCAGCGCCGTCTGCGTCACCAGGGCGCCGGCCACGTTCGGCAGGACGTGGCGCGCCAGCACCGCGGCGCGGCCGGCGCCGAGGACGCGGGCCGCCTGGACGTAGCCCGCGCCCGTCTCGCGGTCGTAGGTGGCGGCGGCGACGAGCGCGAAGACCGGCGCATGGGCGATGCCGAGCGCCAGGACGACGGGCAGCGCGCCGCTGCCCAGCGCCACCATGAGGACGAGCGCCAGCAGCACCCCCGGCATCGTGCGGACGAGGTCGACGATCGCCAGCAGGAACCAGCGGACCGGCCCGCCGCCGGCCGCGGCGGCGAGGCCGATGCCGGCCCCGAGGACAAGCGCCAGCATCGACCCGGCGAGCGCGATCGCGAGGCTGAGGCGGGTGCCCTCGGCAAGCCGGGCCAGCATGTCGCGCCCGAGCGGGTCGACGCCCAGGGGGTGGGCCGCCGAAGGGCCGGCATTGCGCAGTTCCAGCGCCTGCGCCAGCGGATCGACCGGGACCAGGTCCGGCCCGTACCCCACGAGGGCGAGCAGCGCGACCCCGGCCGCGATCATCGCGACCCGGCCGGCCGGCCGGCGGCGGACGGGGCCGGAGCCGGCCCCGGCCGCGACCGCGGTCACGAGCGCTTTCCGGCGAGCCAGGTGAAGGCGACGCCGCCGTCGACCGCGTGCTGGCCCCAGGTGAAGCCGGTGCGATAGCCGTGGACTTCCGGCCGGACGCCGATGGCGTTGGCGGAATGGCCGACGACGACGGTGTAGTAGCGGTCGAGCGCCCGCTGCCAGGCGGCGAGATAGTGGCGGCGGACGTCGTCCGGCCGCGGCGAGGCGACGGCCTGGGCAACCAGCCGGTCGAACTCCGGGTCCTGGACACCGCCCCAGAGCACGGGATTGGGCCCGTCGCTGGTCAGCCGCACGAAGCGCAGGAAGATGTCGGCCCGCGGCCCCGACGACATCGGCGCGATGTCCCAGTCGTACTGCCCGAGCCGGCGCTGCGCGCCGACGTCGTCGAGGGCCTGGTGGTCGACCTGGAAGCCGAGGCGACGCAGCGCCTGGACGACGATCTGGGTGTAGGAATCCTGCCAGGAGACGATGCGCACGGTGTGGGCGGCGGGATCGACGCCGGCTTCGCGCAGCAGGGCGGCCGCCTTTTCCGGATCGGGCTTCGCGTGCCGGTCGGCCTCGTGCATCGCCTTGTCCCAGAAGAAGTTTCCGGGGGCCGCCATCTGGTTGGTGACGATGCCGGCAGCGCCGGCGATGAAGCGCATGTAGGCCGGCTTGTCGAGCATGTGGGTGACGGCCTGGCGGACGCGCGGATCGTCGAAGGGCGGCCGCGGCTTGCGGTTGTTGAAGGACCAGAAGTACCAGGTCGTGTCCTTGAGGTGCTGGACGCCGACCTTGCCCTCGGCCTGGAGCTGGGCCGCCTTGTCGTGCGGGACGCGGGCGACGTGCAGGTCGCCCGCCCGCAGCGCCAGGCTGTTGTCGTCGACGTCGCGGAGGTCGAACTCGACGGCATCGAGGTAGGGCTTGCCGGCCATCCAGTACTGCCTGTGCGCCGGCGCCCGGAAGCGGACCTTGGGCTGCCACTCGCCGAAGACGAAGGGGCCGGTCGCGATCGGCCGGGTGATGGTGCCGGCCCAGCCGGGCGATTCCGGGGCGACGATCCAGAGCTCCGACAGGAGGTTGAGGAACGGCGCGTAGGGCTCGGAGAGGGTGACGCGGAAGGTGTAGGCGTCGGGCGCGTCCAGCGCCGCCACGAGCTTCATCGCGCTGGTGAGCCAGCCGCGCTTGACCGTGTCGCGCACGCGCTCGAAGTTCGCCTTGACGTCCGCGGCCGTCAGTTCGCGACCGTTGTGGAAGCGGACGCCCTGGCGGATCCGGAACTCGTAGACCTTGCCGTCGGCCGAGACCGAGTACCGCTCGGCCAGGAACGGCTTGACGGTGCCGTCGTCGGCGATGCTGGTCAGCGTCTCGACGAAGACCTGCTGGACGGCGATGCTGCCGGTGTGGCGATGGGGATCGGCGGTGTCGAGGCCGAGCACCGCGATCCTGAGCGTGCCGCCGCGCTGGGGCGGTTCGTCGGCGACGGCCGGCAGGCCGAGGCCGGCGGCGGCGAGGACGACGCCGGCGAACAGGGCGCGTCGGGTGATCGGGAAGCGGCGCATCGGTCCTCTCCGGGGTGGTCAGGCGGAAGTCATGGGCGGGGGCTCCATCGGCAGCGGCCGGCCGTCCATGCCGTCGGCCGCAAGGCCGAGGTGGCGCAGCACCGTCGGGGCGATGTCGATGAGCGAGGCGGGGATGGCGGTCGCGCGCGCCGCGGCGAAGCCGCCGCCCCGCACCACCAGGAACGGGCTCTGCTCGTGGATGCCGAGGCCGCCATGCTGGCCGAACCCGTCGTAGCTCTTGCTGCTCTCGGGATCGGCGACGATGTCGGCATGGCCGGGTACGCCGTGGGCATTGGGCGAGCGGTCGGCCCGGGTCGTCAGCGCCATCAGCACGGCGCCGTCGACCGGCAGGCCGAGGCTGGCGAGCTCCGGCCCGTCGAAGACCCGGCCCACCCAGTCCTCGCCCTCGAGGAACCGCCGGATCGCGTCGCGCCGCTCGCGCGCCTCGGGCGCGGCGTAGAGCACGGCGCCGGTGCCGTTGGGCGCGAGCACGAGTTCGCTGCTGTCGGGCGCCGCCTTCAGGCCGGCCGCGACCAGCCGGCCGGTCGCATCGACGGTGCGCCGGGTCGTCTCCATTCCATGGTCGGAGCAGGCCACGAAGAGCACGTCGTCGCCCTCCCGCTCCAGATCGGCGACGGTGGCGAGCACCTCGCCGACCCGGTCGTCGGCGGCGCGGATGGCGGCGCGGTGGGCGGGCGAGCCCAGCGGCTCGCCGTGGCCGGTGTGGTCGGGCTCGGACAGCCACAGGGTCGCCACCGCCGGGCGCCGCTCGCGCAGCACCTCGCCGCAGAAGCGCCGGGTCATCGTCCGGTCGCCCTCGGCGCCGATGCGGATCGCGAGATGGCGCTCGCCCGTCTCCGGCACCAGGCCCGGGCCGTAGGAGCCGGCGCGGTGGTAGACCCAGCCCCAGCCGTCGGGATCGTGGAAATAGGCGGCGCCGGGGGAGACGTTCGACAGGATGACGGCGCCGCCGCGGTCGGCGAGGCGCTGCGCCAGGGTCGGCACCCGGAGCGTGCCGCCGGTGGCCCGCCGCATCCGGTCGCGGAAGTCGGGATCGCCGACCGAACGGCAGACCAGCCCCCCGCCCTCGTCGAGCGCCATGGTGTTGCCGAGCAGCCCGTGCGTGCCGGGCAGGCAGCCGGTCGCGATCGACGCCGAACTGGTGCGCGTCGTCGAGGGGAAGACGCCGCGGAAGGCGCGGAAGGAGCAGGCGTCCGCCATCAGCCCGGCGAGCACGGGGGCGACGTCCGGGGTGATGAGATCGCGGCGCAGGCTGTCGCAGACGACGAGGACGGCACGTCGGGCCATGGGGCTCCCTTCCCGGGCGGGAGCCATAGCC